>JBBSCU010000471.1:0-1503 GCA_038249935.1 Chroococcales cyanobacterium | reverse complement strand
CTAACTCGGTTGGAGACAAAAGTTGCAATTAATTCTCTGATTCAAAGTTTCCCAAATATACATCTAAATTCCTCCAAACTCGACTGGATACCTAATTTGGCAATGCGAGGTTTAAAAGAATTACCTATTGTATGTTCTTGATTAGATAGGGTTTATTAAATAGCCTCAAGAAACTTCATCCTGGTTCTGCTACGCAAAACCTGTCCCTCTCCTTAGTACATCACTTCCGCTTGCTATGAGGTACACGCACAGTCTCAAAAGTTAGGATAGGAAAGGGATATGGGTAAAATTGTGCTTCATAATAGCCGGAAGTGCTGTAAAGAGAGGGATGTCCGTCAGGACAGGGTGAGGTTTTTGTTTTGGGTAATTCTCACAAAAAAGTTTAAACAAAGGTGAGTATGTAGAAAATTTGGGAATTATAGAAGTGAATCAAATTAGTATGAGCTTATAGTTTTTAACAATGAAAACCCACTATCTTAGCAAAAATAAAGCTTTTCCATTACAGATTGTTCTTGTTGTTCCCTTCCTTATCCAAATTTTTGCAGCAGTCAGTTTAGTAGGTTCTTTGTCTTTTAAAAATGGACAAAGAGCAGTTAACAACTTGGCAGAAGAGTTAATGGATCGCACCAGCGACGTAGTAGATGAACATTTAAAGTCTTATCTTTCCATTCCCCAAACTCTTAATCAGATTAACGCCGATGCTATCCGCAGGAGAATATTAAATGTGCGCGATCGCCAAACCCTGGGCAAGTATTTCTGGGATCAGATGCGGGCTTATGACTTAACTTTTATTGGTATTGGATTAACAACGGGTGAGGGGATGGGAGCCGCTCGTTATGATAACAAAACTATTACTATTGATGATTGGACTGCCAAGTTTCCAAACAACAGTACCAACTACGCCACGGATAACCAGGGCAATCGAACTCAAGTTAATAGTCGGATGAGTTGGAACAATTTTAGCGAAGTTTGGTACACCCAACCCATTGCCGCTAATAAACCGATCTGGGGAAAGATTGTGACTGTAAATCTGGCAACAGAACCTTACATTGCCGCTTCTGCTACTCGTCCCATCTATGATTCACAAAATCGCTTACTAGGAATGATTGGCTCGGATATCCATCTATCAAAACTCAGCGATTTTTTACGCAGTTTGAATATTAGTCGGTTTGGACAGGTATTTCTTTTAGAGCGGGATGGCGCCTTAATCGCCAGTTCTGGTACAGAAAAGCCTTTTACCTTCATTAATCAAAAGGTTCAGAGATTGCAGGCAATTAATAGCTCTGACCCAATAATACAGAACATTGCTCAACACTTCCAAACCTTTAACGGGTTTAGCTCTATCACCCAAGACACAAATTTTCAGATTGAAGTGCAAGGAAAACTGCATTTTGTCCATGTTTTACCTTGGCGTGACAACTATGGCTTAGATTGGCTGATGGTAGTAAGTGTGCCACAAAACGCATTCATGGGGCAAATTAACGCCAACACAAATACGACGAT
>JBBSCU010000470.1:0-1539 GCA_038249935.1 Chroococcales cyanobacterium | reverse complement strand
TCTACTTGGTATCCCTGACTCTTGGCAATTTCAAGAATTAGATTGATGTTACCAATCCCCCACTGGTTACAAACGGCAATTGTCTCACCATCTCCGGTTTGGAGTAATTGTTCCTCGTTTAAGAAGTAGCGTTTAGCCCCTCCCTTTTCCTTAGCTTTTTCTAGCAAAGCAACAACACCATAGCTACGATGAATTTCGTCGGGAAATATCTGGCGTAATTGATCGAGAGTTGTGTTTGGGTGAGTTTGGAGATAATGAGTAACGATAGCCAGTACGAGCTGGCGCTTATTATAAATATTCCCAAGGAAGTGATATTGCGTCTTATCTTTACTAAAACTGGCAACCGCTCTTTGAGCCGATGCTTGCTCTCTCACCTTCACCTGATACTCTTCCGCTTCTGGCAAAGGGATAATTTGTTCAATATCAAGCAGAAGCTCTTCCCCAAGCCTATAAGGTTGTAGCCGAACACAACGAATATCCAAATCTCGATCATTTAGCCACATTACCGTTGTGGTCAGCTCTCTAGAAAAGTTAGCCGATGCCAAAACAATCCTGACATCTTTTGGAAATTGCTCTTCTAGGGAGTCACTCCAGCCCAAAAAATTGAGGATTTCTTCCTCAGCATTTTTAGCAATACAACGTTTTTCAAGATATTGCTGGTGAATTTCAACAGCTCTTTTGAAGGTCAGCGTAGAAACCATCGCGGCATAGCGGAGTGCTTGAAGCTCCATATGGGCACCAGTGTCATCTCTTTTAAGTTCGATGACTACTAAGTTTGCTTGTTTGTCAATGCCAAGCAGATCAATTCTTCTAGCTCCTTCAGTCCATTCCGAAAACTCTTCAGCAATGACCAAAGTATCTGGAGAGATGACTGTGATTTTATCTCTTAGAGCAGCTTGGAGGTCAGTACGCTCTTGAATTCCCTCTATGCCAAACTGTGTGTTCTGGACTTCAGTAATTTGTTTATCTTTAAAGGTATAGAGGGGCATGAGTTCCACTAGATTTAGACAATGCTTTATACGGTTACAACTAAACTTAAGTAAGACAGCTAACTTCTTTTTAGACGGATTTTTTCCTCAGATCCACCCTAAAACAGGTGGATAGGCAGATTTTTTCTTGCGATCCACCCAAATTAGGTGGATCTGAGGAAAGTTTCTTCATAATATGTCGATCCGGGTGGATCTGAGGAAAGTTTCCTCAGATCTGCGCGCTGCTTCGCAGATACCGCAATGGTCGCCCTCTCAATGATTCTCAAAAACGCTCGTTTTATTTACACTCCACTCGATCAAAAGCGATCGCCCCTTTCATGCCAATTTAACTGTAAATAAACTTGTCAATTAATCTATGTTTCAGATTAGGGGAATTTTAACGAGTTCTGATACGCCTTCATTTAGCAACGGCACCAAAAACAACGCTAAGCTCAAAAGTATTGCTATGACTGGCTTTCAGAAAGGGAGTAGTCGCCAGATAATGTAACTGCTTAGATGGGTTCAGGCTACTTCAGACATTGTTGGGAACGAGAAATCAAGGGTTTCAGAC
>JBBSCU010000469.1:0-1540 GCA_038249935.1 Chroococcales cyanobacterium | reverse complement strand
GAGCTAAGTATCAAAAGAAATCGGCTTACCGTTGAAATGGTTGTAAATATCCTCTGGGTTAAACCAGCTTGGCAGTGTGCGCTCTGCCTCCAGATATTCCTCCCCATTGTCATCAAGCAATCCGCGAACAATCTTGACTCTGGACAGTGGTGTTTTCCCGTTAGCTGAGAATTTTTGAATAAGGATTGTACCTGCCTCCCTCATTGCTTGTGTCCCTTCGGGATAGCTTGAATTCGTGTCATTGTGGGTGATGCCAGTAACATTAACTTTTGCTTTTCTGGTGTCTGTCAGATGCAGTTTGTAAAACTTTTCTGCGGGTTCACCAATCAATGATTTCAGGTTGGTGTACTCATCAATAAGTACTTGTTCGGGCGTGATAGTCGCGGGTTGCTCTAGGTCATTTTTACCTTTAATTCTTAATAGCCAATGCTCACACAGAGCATCAAGCGCAGTGCCTATCTCTGTCTCGGACTCGGCAATGTTTTGAGTATCAAGATATCGCCATGCTTTGGAGTTATCCCCAGTCGCGTGACGGTCAATCAAGTAGTAGATGGGAATCCCTAAGCAATGCTTTCTAACAAGAGCTATAGCCGCACTCGTGTAAGTTTTACCTGACCCCTGGCGACCGATTAACCACAGTGGCGTTAAGTTGTCGATAATCTTCCACAGCCAGCCATCCTCATGAGTTTTGAGCGCTTCTATAAGTTCGTTTGCTCGTTGTTGATCAACTGATTGCTGATTGTCACTGTCTGCGATCGCTCCCTTGGTTTTACCCTCAATCTTGCCGCGTTCCTGGTCAGCCTTGGCTTTATCCCGCAAATTCTCAGCAATGGTTTTATCCATCACAGAATGATTAACAGCACGGGCTAGAATGAAATCCTCTAGCTGAATTCGAGCCTTAGCGCGTTCGTTTTCCTCATCTGTTAGCCCCAATTCTTTACGAGAATGAACGTCTAGGTCAGTTAATCCATCTTTCAAGCGCTCAGTATAAAGCTGGGTCGAATGCTGCTTAATTTCACGTTTGTACTTATTATGCTGCCAAGTTGCATAGTCGCCAGTCTTTTCAAATTCGCCCAATTCATAATCCGTGCGCTTGAGGCGGTCCGATCGCACGAGTAAGCAACCCACAATACCCCATAGTCCAATAACTGTGACCGCACCACCCAACAACTGATTAGGGTTATCTGTAGGCAAATCACGTACCCATTGAATTGCATCACCCTTGTAGGGAATGATGCTGCCATACAGTCCGTAGCGCTGCCATTCTTCAGTAAGGACAAAACGCGGCTGGTTGCAAAAACGCTTATCCAGTGTCATTTGACTGTGTACGCCGTTTGCTGATCTTGGGCAAAATTGAATTTGTGTCAAATCGTAGGGCTGACGTGTTTGCGATGTTGCCAGCCCGATGATTGCGGCTACACCACACACACCAGCCAGCGCTAACTCGAAAACACCCTGTTTCATTCCCGCCCCTTAAAAATAATTGCAATAGAGCCAATGAATAAAGCCAACGCGACTGCAATACTTAGCCAAGGGTCTG
>JBBSCU010000468.1:0-1553 GCA_038249935.1 Chroococcales cyanobacterium | reverse complement strand
GAAAAACAAAAAAAATTTTTAGCATCCCGTACGAACGGTTCATATCAAAAACAATCACCTACATGCGCCATTCCTACGGAACTCAATTAGTTGCGCCCATTATACACCCCCAAAATAAATACAAGAGGTACAAAATAAGTCAAGCCTGCAGTTTTTACTTTGTTAAGGTAGAAACTAATTACCCTAATTATGTTATGAATTGCAGGTTTACAAAGGTACAATCGAACCTTTACCGATTTGTGGCATCAACAACTGCTAACTTTGATTGTATAGCTACTTCATATGTAAAAAAGCAGGATATATGTATCGATTACTATTTATTTGCCTTTTCATTACTACCGAAAACCTATCTGCCCAAATAATGGTGCGGCGTGATCCTTCCATTGAAAAAATGGTGAACCTGGTTTCTGCTGATTCGTTGCAATCCTACATTAAAGCAATGGTAAGTTTCGGCACCCGTAATACACTTAGTTCGGGTACGCATCCCAACCGGGGAATTGGCGCCGCCCGCAATTGGGTATTGGGTAAATTCAATGACTATCCGGAATTAGGTGCAAGCTAAATAATTTAGTATATTTGCTATATAAATTAGCAAAATGGATATAGATAATTTCTTTTCTGAGTTTTCCACTGAGAGCGCTTGCAGACTTTACTTTAAATTACAACGCGAATCTAAAGGAATTGTTTGTAGAAAATGTGGTTCTACTCAGCATTATTGGATTGAAAATTTGAGTAGATGGCAATGTAAAGGCTGTAGAAAATCCGTAGGTTTAAAATACGGAACGATTATGGAAAATTCAAATCTACCATATAAGACCTGGCTATGGGGGATTTATTTTTCTACACTTACAAAAAAGGGCTTTTCTGCTCTTGAGATGCAGCGCTTATTAGGTCACAGTCGCTACGAATCCATTTGGCTTATGATGCACAAAATCAGGGTAATGATGGGAGCCAGAGATGAGAAGTATAAACTGGATAAGTTTATTGAAATGGACGAAGGCTACTTCCCGGCTTATCGAAAAAAAGAAAGCAATGATGGCTTGGTATCAGTGCCAGCAAAGGAGCTGGACAGAAATGTAACAGCGATAGTTGCTGTTTCTGCAACACCTTTGTCCAATGCTGAAAGCAAAGAAGGACGCCCAAACTCCATTCCTCACTATATTAAAATTAACGTGGTGGACTCTATCTCTAAAATTGATATTGCATATGAGGCTGAACAAATGGTCTCAAAAAATGCTGCAGTTCTGACTGACGGAAAAACGAGCTATAGAGTATTGGACAATATTGCCAAAAAACACAAGGCAGTGATTGTAAAAGATAAGAAAGAGGTCTCTAAAATATTTCCATGGGTGCATATTGCAATTAGCAATGTGAAAAAGAAAATATTAGGCCTGCATCATAGTGTAAAAGATACCTACATGCAAAATTATCTAAACGAATTTTGTTATAAATTTAATCGAAGAAAACATGGTAGAAAGTTATTTCATAGCTTCCTCAATGTGGCAACTTCTTACTCATGGTATGCTCATTGCACCTAAAAGCGGATAGTCATT
>JBBSCU010000467.1:0-1572 GCA_038249935.1 Chroococcales cyanobacterium | reverse complement strand
CTCATTGATGCCAAGGCATCAGATTTAACCTTCAAAAATAGTCTAAGCTTGCTTGAATATAAAGAATCTGGTGGTGGTAGCAATAAACCTCTCAAGTATTTTTTGATGACAGTTGAGTATTATTACCAATGGTATATAAGCGGTGCAAATGGAACACCTATATGTACTGATAAAAGCAGAGTTTATGACTTTTCTGGTACATCAGTCATGTCGGCTCTCCCGCCAATATGGGGTAAATGGGGGTAAAATGTAGCGATAGCGGAATTTTAGCCATTTCCCAAATATGGATTTTCACCTAGATACTTTGTTGAATCTACCTAATGTTGTTGCTGATAGCTATTCGAGTACGTTAGATGCCATCGTTGTAAAATTACAATTAGTTAATGCTGAGATTAATTGCCCGAATTGTAATGAATACACATGCAAAGTGCATCAAATTCGTCCAATTTTAGTCAGAGATTTATCAGTTTTTGGTCAATTAGTGTATTTAAAAGTTCCACGTCGCCAGTTTTACTGCTCCGCTTGCAAAAAATCCCCAACTGAACCTTTACTTTGGTTGAATAATCGGCAAAGACAAACCAATAGATATCAAGAATATATATATGAAAAAGTCAAAGAATTGACAGTCAAGCAAGTCAGTGAGAATGAAAAAATGAGCGAAGATGCTATCCAAGATATTTTCCATAAAGTTGCTCAGTCAAAAAAAAAAGACTGGGGGCTGCCTAAAAAGTTGAGTCTAGATGAATTTGCCAGAAGGAAAGGACAAGGCAATTTTGCAACGATTTTAACAGATCTAGATAAAAGCTCTTTATTGGAGGTTATCAATTCTCACAAAAGTGATGATATTATTACTATCTTGAAGCAGCAGCCTTTAGCAGTGAGAGAAGGTGTAGAGGAAGTTTGTGTTGATATGTGGGGTGGTTTTCCAAAAGTAATTCGAGAAGTTTTCCCCAATGCCAAAATAGTTATCGATAGGTTTCATGTCCAGAAATTAGTCAACAAAGCTTTAAATAAAATTCGACTGGCACTCAAGCTAAAGGGCTTGAAAAATCGGTGCTTATTAATGAATAATCAAGTGAATTTAACCACTGAAGATCAAGAAGAGTTGGAACTACTACTGAAGTCTTCTCCCAGTCTGAAAATTGCTCACGAATTAAAAGAAGAACTAATTACGATTTATAACAGTGATATCACCGCATCTGGTGGGACAAGAAAAATTAAGAAATGGTTAATATCTGCAAGAGTTATGTTCGGAAGTGCTGCTGATACGCTAGATTCTCACATTAATGAAATTTGTAATTACTTTAATAATAGAACAACTAGCGGAGTTACCGAAGGAATTAACACAAGGATTAAGTTAATCATTCGCCAAAGCTATGGATTTAAGAATTTCGATCTGATGAAAGAGAAGCTATTGGCTTGCTTATTTAAATAATTTCCGTTTCACTCCAATTATTCAAATAAGCAATACTTATCACCATATAGGCGGGAGAGCCGATGTTTTTAGCATTAATTTAGGGATATGGGTTAGTATCGATATTAGAGTGCAGTACTCACCCGCCAATAGCTGCG
>JBBSCU010000466.1:0-1579 GCA_038249935.1 Chroococcales cyanobacterium | reverse complement strand
GTAGTGCCTTCATCACATCAGCACGAGCGGCAAAGGTTGATCCGCCGCCAAATAAGATGCGTCTTCTGTAAAAATAGGTGAGCAGATCTTTACCTAGAATCTTTTTCCCTAAAATCTCTTGAGGAATCTCTTCACTTGTTTCGGTATTAGTATCCACATTCCAAAAAAGTGCAGGATGTCCCACATGGGTTAGCTTTGAGTCTGACTCAAAGCACTCCACCGTAGCTCGCAGTTTGTTTGGTAGGAAAAAATCGTCGGCATCTAAGTTGAAAATGTAACGTCCATGAGTATTTTCAATGGCAACTCTGGTTGCTTGAGCTTTTCCAGCATTTTCTTGGAAGATATAGTTAACGCGATCGCTGTAAACTTTGATCCGTTCTTCCGTATCATCTGTAGAACCATCATCTACTATTACAATTTCAACTTCCTCTTGAGGAAAATTAGAGTTAATTACACTTTCAATTGCTTCACCAATTAACCGCCCATAATTATAGGTCGGAATAATCACACTGACTGTAGGATCTGGTTTCATAAAAGACACGCGAAAGAGTGTTCAAGTAATCTCCAATTATTTATTCAAAACAAATTGTTTGAATCCGGATGTTTTGTTAAGTAGTGCTAACTCAAATCTTTTTGCTACTCAAAAAGGCACTGAGCAAATACTTTAGCTTGCACAAATGAATTGTGAGTTTGATACCAACCATAGGCATTGGTAGCGATCGCCTGTAAATCATCAATCCTCGTACCATCACTGGGCTGAATAGGCGACCAATAGTGGATTTTCGCCTCCACTCCCTCCGTAGACGAGAGACTATATTGATGAGTAACAGGTAGCAACCCATAGGCACAGTATGCTGCAAAAATCCCTGACTTAGGCAAACGGTTTAAATCGTAATTTACAAATCCGGCGATGGAGTTTGATAGTATTTCACTAATTTCTGAGGTAGACCGTTGACCCATTTTAGTAATAGGAACTCCATCTAAAGAAGAAAGCTCCAATTCCATTGCTGGACCGATGTCACAAATTTCTTCAATCGATAGCTGCTGACAAACCTGAGTCAGGATAGATTTAGACTGTTGATAAGCCCGCGCTCTACTAGCAGGGCGACCAAAAACAACTAGATGTTTTTTACGTTCTGCTAGAGCAAGGGGGCTAGTATCTTCGCCAACATTTGAAATAATGGGCAGAACCGGAATCTGGGAATGTTTTCCCTCGCTGAACTGATGAAGTGTCGCTGCGTATTTCTGGCAACTGGTAAGACAGCGATCGCTCATTTGGGATAGCTGAATTGCCAACCGTTTTTGTAACCAGCAAAACCAAAAATCGGAATTCCAGATCGGTTCGCCTGGTGCATAAATCTCATGAAACATGGTGGTCAAACGACTGTTAGGCGTATTCGCTTTCCAGGTCTTTAAAGCTTGAATTAGCCAAATTGGGCTGCCCCCCCGTTTCATATAGCCATGTCCTACATAGTGCAACAAGATGGTTGTAGGAGATGGATGAATGGTATTCAATACTGCAAGTAGATCTCTACTGGATCGAGCCGATACTTGATGAACTGGAAACTCCTCTATCTCT
>JBBSCU010000465.1:0-1604 GCA_038249935.1 Chroococcales cyanobacterium | reverse complement strand
GTTATTAAAGTCTTTACAGTTGATAAAACCCCAAATACACCTAATTAATCTTTAATTCATCATATTAGACCGTTTTACAGATTAAGAGCCACTTTCTTTTCTATGTAATTTGCCCAATAATGGCATTCACAGACCTCACACATCGCCATCTCAGGACAGGTGAAGGCAAATGTTTGAGCCACAAGTTTGACAAAAAGCTATAAGAGGCAAACAACAGTGAAACTAGCAGTCTACGGAAAAGGTGGTATCGGCAAATCCACAACTAGCTGTAACATATCAGTCGCCCTAGCTAAACGTGGCAAGAAAGTGCTGCAAATTGGCTGCGACCAAATTTTGGCGCGTCCCGAAGGTGTTGTACCTAACGACACACCAGATCGTGAGTTGTTCTCTTTGTTGTCCGATTTTTATTTAAATCCGGGTAAACCCCAGGTTCCTAATTCACAAGAGGAACTAGACTTGATGATTGTATAAATCACTAAGTTCTTAGGATGGGGGACAATAATATGGCTTTCTTTCACAGTTTTACAGATTCATTAAAGCAAAAGTGGTTGCAATTTTTCCAGAACAATCGGGACTGGATTACCTTGCATATGCAAGTTGAGTCAGTGTATACCCCTGATGGCGGGAAGCGACCACCTTCTTACCTCATCCTGGGAGTGGTTAACGCCCTAGAGCCAAAGCTAGCGCAGTTAATGTTGCCCTTTGCCAAACTGAATCCTGACGCCGATACGCTGATTGAGGTGCTGGATTTGCATTTTGACCCAGATTTCGCTCTCGGTAATCGCTTCCTCATCAACCCAGAACCGCAAAATTACGGAGATGATTCAGCAATTGTCATTGACGAAAAGCCTGAAGCTGAAACATTGACACATTCTCATACAAATGGCCTTGAGTCGGTGGCGGTAATTGAAGAGTTCGCAATAGTGGATTCTGATGATCAAAGCCTGGGGATCATCGACTTGGAGGAAACCGAAAATGGCTTTGGTGATATTTCCTTAGCCAACGGACACGACTCAAAAGATGAGTCTCTCCAAATCTCTAGTCTAGAAGCGGATGAGTTTGGGGAAATTGCCTTCGATACAACAGTTGCAATGGAAGTAAAGCTGGATGACGACCAGGCGCTTGAAGATAGTCCACTAGACGAGAATGCGTTTAAAGACGTGTTGTCAGATGTCTGGGGTGATGAAACAGCTTTGCAAAAGGCTGAAGAAAATAACGATTTTTTAGGGGAAGAACTGCCAGCAGGCGTTTTTGATGAATCAGAAATTGCCCGTCTCTTCCCCAACGCTTAATTACTAAGTTAGGAGTTAAGAGTGCTGTTAGCGGTAGCGGGGCGTTTAGCCCGTGCTAAGTGCTGAGTGCTGAGTTAAGAGTTATGAGTTTTTATTACTTACTAACTTTTAAATTATTAACTCCTAACTTGAAAATCAAGGGGAGAATAAACCAATATGACTGTTGCTCAACGTAACCGTTCAGGGGGTTAGCAGAGAGATAGCCAAAAATTTCACCCAAAATCTGATAAATTAAATGACATGGAACTTGAGTGCGTCAGTCATTTAGAGCAAATACCCCCGGAAGATTGGGGAAAAACTCCAACCAGCGTC
>JBBSCU010000464.1:0-1673 GCA_038249935.1 Chroococcales cyanobacterium | reverse complement strand
GCAGATGGAAATTCTGTTGTTGTACTACCTTTAACAAAAGTAAGGACAACTATTTTAAAACTGCGATGAACACCTTCAAATATTTCCTTGCGATTCTCAAAACAGAATAAACCAGTAACTTTAGTTTGACTAAACAACATCTCCCGCAATTGCTTAGTCCCCAAATCTGTGTAAATCCCACTAGGAATTACAATTCCACACTCACCACCTGAACGCAAAAGATTAAAACATTGTTCTGTAAACAGCTTATAAAGATTAATATCCGTACCAGCTTTTTTACCATTCACAATAGAAATCTGATTTTTATACTGTTCAGATGAACGATAATAAGCACTGACATAAGGATATTGACTTTGATATTCTAACCAAGTACTTGCAATTATGGGATTTTGTAATAGTTTATCCTGTTCTTTCTCAAAATCCTTAATATCCATCTTATTCTTCGTCACCAGTTCATTATGCTGTGCAAAGAACTCTTTAGCTTGAGGCTTAAATATTTCCCAAGGTGGATTAGTGATAATTGCATCAAAGCCGCCGCGTTCTAAAACCTTGTCAAAATGATAACCCCAGTGAAACGGCTTTAAAGCTGCAATATCCTCAACCTTCAAAACACGCTTCTGTGATTTTCCAGTTAACTGAACTTCCTCGTATTTAATCCCCAGCTTTTGACTAAATTCATCCAACAGCAAAACATTTAACTTTTCTTGCGATTTTTTGTTGAGTTGTTCAATACTTTTGCGGATGTGTATCAATCGAGTTTCTTGAGGTGTATCTGTATCTGGTAATTCCTTAGATGAAAAAGCGTGTTTTTTGTACAGTTCAACAGATTTATTCTTTTCTTCGAGAATTTTCTGATAATTATCTGCGGCTAAAGACTGTAATAGATTTCCTTGTAGTGAATTTCCCACAGCATCAAAAGCAGTATCATTTACTTTAATTAAACCAATTAACGAATTACCCGCCATAATATTAAAATCAATATTAGGCAAAGGCTCTAACTCTTCCACATCGTGAGCCGAAGAAACCAAAGCTAAGAAAAGACGTAATTTAGCAATTTCCGTCGCTTCCTCCATGATATCTATACCATAGAGATTATCAGAAACAATCCGCTTTTTGATAAAATAAAGTACTGATGGATGGGAACTTTGGATGTCTTCAAGGTTCTTTTTCAGAGAGCAATTACCCATCAATTCAATAGTCCCAATTACCGCACTATAAACTTGAATTAGCGTCTTCATCGCCGCCACAAGAAAAGCCCCAGAACCGCAAGCTGGGTCAAGAATTGATAAATTAGGAAGAATATCTTCCATTAGTAGACGACAAACCTTTACATCCAACTTAATCAGAAGTTCATTGATATCTTCAAATGGCTTACACTTATCAGATAGCGCATCATTTACGCGGTCTACAATTAACTTGTGAATCGTTCTATCACAGAGATATTCTGTAATCCGTGGTCTAGTATAATAAGCCCCAAAAGCCTTTTGATTAATATATTTTTCAAAAATATATCCTAAAACATCAGGATTTATCTCATCATCTTTACCTTCTGGCGTATCATCGAGATTCCAAGAATAACGCTCAAATAAATCTAGAACTTGCTGAAACGCCTCATCAACTATAGAAATATCATAGTCATCTTCAATATGATGTTTCATAAATAGACCACCATT
>JBBSCU010000463.1:0-1697 GCA_038249935.1 Chroococcales cyanobacterium | reverse complement strand
TATGCTCATGAATTTACAGGCTAACAAATCAAATGCAGCGGACGGTCGAAAGCCGCTAGTGCTGAATTCAAAGTTACCTGCCGCCGCTAATTTGAGTCGTTAGACTGCAAATCCTCAGTGGGGGCGATTTTGCGGACTTTTAATTGCAGGTAGTAATTGAACACATCAACGGACTCATCGAAAATTATGACTTCGACTATTGCTGAGAGTGCTAGCAAAATTGACACATTTAGTTGGGTGATTGCTTCAGCAGCTAAATGTTCGCTTACTGAGTCAGAACTGTTCAAGACGCTTGTTATTAATGCTTTTCTAAGTAAACTTATAGTGAAACCACCATTCTGGAAACTGATGCTCGTTTCAATGTGGCGAGTTACTTCTGTTCTACTATGGGTAATTTTAATCCTTGTAATTCTCTCCTCTCTCGGTAGACATCTAGCTTTCGGAGAATCTTCCGTTTCAGTTGCTACACCAGTAACTAATGTTAAGGCTGAGAATGGAAAAGCTCTTCGTCAAACGCAAGAAAGCAGTATAAAAGCTGACCTCGACACTGCTCTTGTCGAGTCTCGTAAAACAGCACTAAAAGTTGCTTCTGATGAGTTGGATACATGGGTTGCTGATTTAATGAAACGGGTTGACGACCCTACCAGTGATGGAGATTTTCTAGATTGGTATTTTGGCTATTGGACTCAACAAAAGTTTGGCTTAGATGCGGCTACTACATGGGGAATTCGTAGATTTAATAAAAATTCTCCAACTGTTAAAGAGAAAATCCAAGATACAGTACTTCAAGAGTTTACCAACAAAGTCTTCAGACCAGAGATTGCAAAGCTAGAATTAAAAACGATCTCTAGGGACGTATCACAGGTTTACACCGATGAATTGAGAAAAAACCTTGAGAAGGTTCGTATTCGGTACAATATTCCAACAGCCGACTGGAACTCATATCTTCAAAGCTTAACGGTATCCGTTACTGATTTTAACGGTCGGCAAGTTTCTCTAGATCTGAAGGTCTTTACTGTTGGGAGTGTAGGTGGTAGTGTCGTACTAGCCAAAGGTGCTTTATTGGCTATCGAAAAAGTAACCGCAAAAATTGGAGCAAAGGTAGCTTACAAAGCAGCAGCTAGTGTTTCAGCTAAAGTAGGAGCCTTTGCTGGAGGCGAGTTTCTTGGACCTGCTGTGACAGTGGCAATTCTAGCTTGGGATGCCATAGATATACACAACACAGAGGTAAAGAATCGACCTCAACTAAGTCAAAATATTGAGGATTACTTTAAGGGAATGAAGAGGGATATTTTGGGAGATGGGCAGAATGGAATTCAAAAATTGATTTCAGACATTGAAGCCAGCGCGAGAAAAAGCGTCACCACTTCACGATTTCCATTCTTAAATTGGGTGCATCCCACCTTTGCAAGTCCACAAATCTTGTGATTTGTCAAAGCCTTGTCTGAAGACTTCTAGGAGCGGGTTTTGAGCCTTAAGTATTTATACTCAATTGCATAACTGGGATGCACCCCTTAAATTTCTAGTGCGAAACTCTTAAGTTGTAGAGTTCATGCCACATAGTTTCAAATTTGGTGCCTCATATAGAGTAAGGGTTTGAGGCATTATCCAAGGGCAAAAAAGACCATGATTTTCTTGGTTTTTTCCACAAGCACAAAATTGTGTGCGTTTCAGCCAAGTCTTTAATGTGGATAATG
>JBBSCU010000462.1:0-1700 GCA_038249935.1 Chroococcales cyanobacterium | reverse complement strand
TGGTCGCTACTACGGTCAGGTAAAGCCAGAAAACTTGGTTTTTAATGCGAATCTACAGGAATTTGCCCAACGAGTAAGCTATATTTGCAACTTAGAAACTGGTGGAAAAGTACCTCCAGATCAAGCTTACGAACAAATAAAGGGTTTATGGAAACAGTTGAAACGCTCAAAAAAAGAGCTGAGAATCGGCGAAGATCCGTTTCAGGATGACCAGGGGGAGGTTCAGGGTTGAAGGGGGCATTGAGAATTGGGCATGGGGCATTGGCAGAAATAATAACTCCTAACTCCTGTACAGACGCGATTAATCGCGTCTCTAACTCCCCACCTCCCCACTCCCCTATTTTGTCAACTGTTGAGAAAATATCACCTTTTGATAGTAATCTTGTAGTTGCCTAGTGGCAGCTGCCCAGCCCCAACTTTCTGCTTCCCGGCGAGCATTTTGACGAATGATGTCTCGTTGTTGTTTTTGTTCTAAGAGGCGAATAGTAGCAGTCAACGCTCCTTGAACATCTGCTGTTGGCTCAAAAAGATATCCATTGACCCCATCTGTGACTATATCGGGAATTCCCCCCGAACGGGCTGCTACCACTGGACAGCCAGCAGCCATCGCTTCTAGTAATACTAAGCCTAGTGTTTCTGTCCGGGAGGGAAAAATAAAGGCATCAGCGCTAGCAAAGGCAGAACCTAACTCTTGCCCCATGAGATAGCCAACAAAATAAGTATTTGTGCCAGCAAAGTGTTTTTGCAGTGCTTGACGGTGGGGTCCATCTCCAACCAATGCCAACCGCCCTTGGGGAATTGCCTCTAAAATTGGTTTGATGCGCTCAATTTCTTTTTCAGCCGAAAGCCGTCCCACGTAGAGTAACAAGGGACTTTCTGGATGATTTTGTGATAGATGCGATCGCATCTCTACACTAGCTAAATCAGGGTGAAATAATTCCGTATCCACCCCGCGCTGCCATAAATCTACACGTTCAATACCGTGTGCTGTCAGTTCTTCCACCATTGCTGTGGAGGTACACAGATTCAAAGCTGCTTGATTATGAGCGCTTTTCAGCAATTCCCAAAGAAACCCTTCCAGCATCGCCAAGCCGTAATGTTGGAGATATTGCGGTAAATGGGTATGGTAAGAAGCCACTAAGGGTATTTTGAGGATTTTGCTATAAAATATGCCAGCCAAACCCAAAACTGCTGGGTTCACGACATGAATCACATCTGGCTTAAACTCTTCTAAAGCATAACCAATGGCTGGGCGGGGTAATGCCATTTGCAATTCTGGATACAATGGCAGAGGAAAGCCAGTAACGCCGTAAACTTTAGCGCCTTTGTGTTCTGTGATTCCTCCATCAGGGGCAATCACCAGCACTTGATTACCACTGCGCTGTAGATGGTCAACAGTATGACGCAAGCGTGTTACAATGCCATCAACCTTGGGCAAAAAGGTTTCGGTAAATAGAGCAATTCTCATATAAAACTATTCAGTCCAGGCAGATAATCCCAGTTTCAGAGTGTATTTTGCTATAGGAATCCGGTTTGATTTCTGAAAAGATATGTAGGGGAGCCAGTCGTGTGGGCGGGTTTCCCGACTTGAGCGAACTGGCGTTGTGTTAGCAAGGAGAGTACGGCACCAAACCCTTGATAATGGTGCGTTACGAACTTCGTTCTAACACACCCTACAATACCTAATTTTGTTCAAAAAT
>JBBSCU010000461.1:0-1808 GCA_038249935.1 Chroococcales cyanobacterium | reverse complement strand
GCTGGCAATATCAGAGAAATAGCTGTTAACCAGTTGTTTTTGATATAAGAAATTTTATGAGGTGCGATCGCTAATTTTAATAGAAAATCTAAGATAAAAATAATCCAAATAGTGATGCTCAGGGCTTCCAGTAAAGAGTTTAACCCCCAGACGATCTCGATGATGAATAGTGCTAGCCATACAAAACCCAGCACCAGCATGGGAATTTCTAGCAAATCTTCCAACTGTTGCAAGACTTCGCCGCGTTCTTTTTCTAGGGCTTGTTTTTCTGAAAGCTTCAGACTACTCATAAATGGTCTTACTGTTTACTAGCAGGTGGTTCTAGCACGTTGACATCAACTAAAGGTGTCACGTTTAAGTCCTGTTTTAATAATTGGGTTTGAATTGATTGGGTGAGGCTAGAGCGTATTTCTTCACTAGACGCTGTAACTCCCGGTTGACGCTGCACATAAACAATAGATAGCAGGGTATCTTGACCTTCAATGTTGGCTCGTGTAAAGTACACATTCGACTCGACTAATTTTGCTAAACCAACTTGCTCTACAGCTTTCTGGACTTGGGTCTTAGCACGTTGGGCAAGGCTAGAGCGTTGGAGATTAGGAGAATTAGAGAACTGCCAAGTTAGTAAACCTGCCAATGCGATGACAGTGATCGCCAAGGCAATAGTAAATACCCGTTTTTTACCACGCTGATAGCGAGTTCCTTGAGGAGATAGCCCGAACACTCGGAACAAGAGGGCTGCTGAAAAGTTGATGCCGCATAGTTGCAAAAATAGTAAGAACAACCCCGAAATTGCCATATCCCACCTGCCAATTGCACTGGCCATACCCACAATTCCCGCAGGGGGAGCTAAGGAAGCGGCGACTAACATTCCGGTTGCTGCCCCAGAGACTAAACTACTCCGGTCTGATTGAACCAAGGTGAGCGCCCCTGCTGCTCCGGCTACCAATGGTAAAATCACTGCCACTGCTGAAATCTGGCTACTGTCTAGCATTAGACTAGTAGGAATTTCTTGCCTTAAGATTAGGCTAAGTAGGCAAGTGGTAGCAATTGTGACTGATAAAGCCGCAAAATATCGTAAAATACTCCGCCCTAGAAGTTTGCGATCGCCCCATGCAGTTGCGATCGCTGTATTCATTGCTGGGCCTGCAAACGGGGCAATCAGCATTGCCGCCACTAATAAGTAAGTTGTATTAGTATACAAGCCAATCCAGACTACAAAACCTGCAAGCGATGCATAACCTAGAAAACCTCGCCAAGAGCCTACACTTTGCAAACCGGAGAGAAAAATCTCAATCGGACTGCGTTCCTCTACATCCACAACTTGCTGCGGTGCTTCCGATGCAGGTGGTTGCAGAGCTATCACACCAGTTGGTATAAGCGTGATGTGTACTTTGGGCAAGTCTTGCAATTCCTCTAAGACTTTCCCAACTTCTCGATTAGAAACGTGAACAATTACCACATCAATGGGTTCTTCTGCATTTCCTTCAAATCGTGCCAGATTTGTCCCGTTATGAGATTTGGCAATATCAATAACAGCTTTTCCATTTCCCCGTGGTATTTGGATAATGAGTTGACGCATTCTACCCTCCTACGGCTAACTATCTTGCTTTTTAGGGCGATAACTCTACTACCCAAAGAAAGATTTTTTGAAAGATGTATCTCATACTCAATCAACATTGTTTTGATTTATTTTTTATTGTCTACATTGAAAATTTTGATGTCGGTATAAGTTATTATTTAAACACTTAAAATTTTCTGGTTTCGCTTAATGCATTAGATATCTCTTAATGAATAAGTAGAATCAG
>JBBSCU010000460.1:0-1847 GCA_038249935.1 Chroococcales cyanobacterium | reverse complement strand
TTGACCTTATCGGTTTCTAGTGTAAATAGCGAGTCTCCGTCTTTGACGGCATCGCCTTCATTGAAAAATAATTTGAGTAGCACCCCTTCATGGATGCCTTCACCGATGTCTGCAAATCTTACATGAAACATACGTTTACCTTGTATACTAAAAGTATCTTAGTATACTCTCCTTTCCGTTTTTTTTATATAATAGAATCAGTGACATTGTGGAGTATTTCATTTTACCTTACAGCTTGACTGTTTTTTGGAGGGTATAACCACAACTAGTATTGATAACAGGAATTAGCTGGTTAACCTACGAGGTTTTATTTACAAGGTAATGACTTTACTAGTTTTGTGGTTTAACACACATTGTTAAATAAGATATTTAGGAGGACAACCATGATTTATGTCGGTATTGATGCGGCTTCTAAGAAGCACGACTTTACAATCATGAATGCACACGGTGAGGTTATTACCAAACCTACTACTATCAGCAACGATCTAGCTGGATTTAAAAAGCTCCATACAGAAATTGCTTCCCATACAGAGCTTCCAGAAGAAGTGTGTATAGGGATTGAAGAAACAGGCATCTACGCCAAGAACCTGTTATCCTTTTTGTATGCTAGCGGATTTTTAGTCTTCAGCCTCAACCCGTTGCTAACATCCTTTAGTCAAAAATCTATTTCGCTTAGAAAAACGAAAACAGACAAAATCGATGCTTTAGCCATCTGTAGGTACATTAGGCTCAATCACACGATTCTCAACCCCTATACACCTACATTATATAATTTTGATGAGCTAAAGTCACTATCTAGAATTCGTTTTGATAAACTCAAAACAATGTCTCGAGCGAAAGTTGAATACACGCGTTTGCTAATGATGATGTTCCCTGAATTCGTTAGACATTACGATCAACATTCTAAATGGGCCAAGGAATTATTTGAAAAATACCCTACACCCGCTCATATTGCCAGAATGCATAATGATACTTTGTGCGCTATCCTGCGTATCAAAGGTAATAGAATTGATGCTGCTGGTCATATAAAGACACTTGCAAAAGAAACCATTGGAAAGGTCTCTACGACTCAACAACTTCTTTTAAACTCTGCTCTTGGAGACATCAAGCACTATGAATCGCAACTTGATACCATTGATAGTGCAATTGATGAAATTATGAAAAATTTCAGTTTCATCAAGTCAATTCCTGGCATCGCAAACACTACAGGGGCTATGATTCTTGGCGAAATTGGAAATATCAACAGATTCAATAGTGCTGCTAGCTTGCTTGCCTTCGCAGGCCTTGATCCTTCTGTCTTTCAATCTGGCGAATTTGAAAGTAAAAAATCAAGAATTTCTAAAAGAGGATCGGCGTATCTTCGATCGGCACTGTTTACTGCCACCAGGGTTGCATGTGTTGGAAAAGGCAAAGATAACAAGTTTCGAGAAAAATATTATAAAAAAATGTCTCAAAACAAACATCATAATGCCGCAGTTTGTGCTGTTGCTAAGAATATGGTTAATACAATTTTCAAAATGTTAAATACTGGAGAATATTTCTCTTACACTTACTAAAAAACTAAGCCTGCAAAACTTGGGAGAACATTCCCTTTATTTGTCATGTTCATTTTTAAGAAGTTCGCAATCTAGACTTTTTAGAGTTTTTTATAATAATAACCTTGACTTTTTAATAGCTGGCTCCTAAACTGAATCGATTTGAATGATGAACGAACTTAACCTTATTATTTTTTGTAATCGTCTCCTTCGGATTTTTAATCTTTGAAACGATAAAATATAAGTGCAATAATCAAAACGATTCCAGTCAACAGGAGACAAACTGCCAGAAGGTTGAGCATAAAATCAAGT
>JBBSCU010000459.1:0-1850 GCA_038249935.1 Chroococcales cyanobacterium | reverse complement strand
GCCGGATTAGCTAGTTTGATTACCGAGACAATTAAATCTAGTGGTGGGAAAGTACTAGGAATTTTTGATTATGATTTAGGTCAAAACATTAAGGAAACGATTTTTCAGGCTTCAGGTGCGTATATCAAAAAGTATACAGAGAGGCATGGGATCGTTAAAGTACTGGGAATGCGTGAGCCAGTAACTCTGGAGTCTATTTATACGACTGTTCAATTACTCAATGACAAAGGACTCCGCAGCTTTCAGTCTGTAGAAGAACAAGAAAAATCCTTTTGGAAAATTCAAAGGCGTGCACAATTTACGAAGATAGATAATAAACGAGAGGGAATAGATACTGCAAACGAGAGGCAGTATTTGATGGTGTTAGGCGCTCCTGGATCTGGCAAATCAACCTTTATTCGAAAAATTGGGCTGGAAGCATTAAAAGGTAAGCAAGGGAAGTTAAGTTACTCTTGCATACCTGTTTTTATTGAATTGAAGAAATTTGTGGAAAGTGAAGTTGACATTAAGACGCTTATTAAAAAAGAATTTGAGACTTGCGGTTTCCCAAACCCAGAAAAGCTTCTGAAGTCAACATTAGAGAAAGGCAAATTATTGATATTATTTGATGGGTTAGATGAAGTTCCATCGGCCAACCTTAGTAATGCTATCGGAGCTATTCAAGATTTCGTGGATCGGTATAGCCAAAACCGATATATAGCTTCATGTAGGATCGCGGCATATCAACATAACTTTCGCCGCTTTACAGATGTAACTATAGCTGAGTTTGATGATAGGCAAATTCAACAATTTATCCGTAACTGGTTTCAGTCGAAACTGGATCAGGAATTCAATACCGCAGAAAACTGTTGGAAGTTACTGCAAACCGCTGAAAATATTGCAGCTAAAGAATTAGCTCATACGCCGTTGTTATTGACTTTTCTATGCTTAGTTTACGAGCGTTCCCAAAACTTTCCCGATAACCGTAGTACTCTCTACAAAAAAGCCCTGCGTATTTTGCTAGAAGAATGGGCTGGGGAGAAGCGAATTTTAAGAGAGGAAATTTATCAAGGACTGAATACAGAATTGGAAGAAACCTTGTTGGCTGAGATTGCGTATAAAAGTCTTATACAAGAACGTTTATTTCTGCCTCAGTCTGAGATTGTGAATCAAATTAGAGAATTTTTATCTACAAATTTAAATGCTCCTAAAAGCTTGAGTGGGGAGAAGGTATTAAATGCGATTGCTGTTAACCAAGGAATATTGGTTGAGAGGGCTGAAGACATCTATTCTTTTTCTCACTTAACTCTCCAAGAATATTTGGTTGCTTTGTACATAAAAGAGAACCAGCAAATAGATTGGATGATAGAAAATCATATTCTTGATAATAGATGGCGAGAAGTTTTTCTCTTAACAGCAGGGTTGATGCAATCGCAGGGTGGAGCAGATCCTTTGCTTCTTGCCATGAATTGTAAAGCCACAACATATATTAATACTCCTAAACTCAAGGCTATTTTTCAATGGATGGAAAATCTAGCTCCTCTAGAAAACATCATATTAATGCCAAACAATAAACTTGTCGCTAAAAGAGCTTTGGCACTTCATTGGTCTGTCTTTTTTGAACAGACACGGGTCTTAAATCGGATTACCAACAACCAACCTAATCGTGTACTTGCTCTTACACTAGCCATCGCAAATAATCTCGCTAGTAATATTAACGTAGATAGTAACCTTCTTGATGCTCTTGAACTTGCTAGTACCAGTGATTTAGATTTAGATATTGATCGTATTCTTGAGCTGAGTCAATATTATTTGATTACCGAAGCGAACGCTCTTAGAACGTCTTTGACGGAAGCTCGACGTTTAGTTGG
>JBBSCU010000458.1:0-1856 GCA_038249935.1 Chroococcales cyanobacterium | reverse complement strand
GCAACTTTACTCTGTGTGCGCCAAAAGTATCTAGCAGGTAAACTATTAATTGTCTTTATTGCTCAACAAGACCGCCAGTTTTTTAGCTCTCAGATGAACAATTCGCAGGAGTCACTGGACTGGGAAATTAACGTACAGCCATCGCCTTGAGTTCGACAGTAAATTATGAACAGCCAGAAGAACTGCTGAGGGATGCCGATACAGCAATGCACCAAGCCAAAGTGCTGGGCAGAGCGCGGTATGAGCTATTCAACTCAGATATGTATGCTAATACTTTGGCGAAATTGCAGTTAGAAACCGATTTGCGCCGAGCAATTGAACGCCTGGAGTTTCAAGTTTATTACCAACCGATTGTTTCCCTTACGAATGGCTCTATTTTAGGTTTTGAGGCTCTGTTGCGCTGGCAACATCCAGAGCGGCAGCAGAGGCATTAATTATGGCAAATCCCCGGTGGTAAGGGTGCTGTGAACTACCCACACTGAACTGTTTTGTCAAGGTCAACACAGTCTAGTCAGGATTCTGAGAAAACCCCAAGCGATCGCTAGAATCTTTACAATAGTAAATAAGGTAAAGATGTATATCAGAGTCAAAATCAATGGCACTATTCGGATTTGGCAAAAAGGAAGTTATACCCACGCCTGACGAAGCTTTGTCAGGAAGGGCACAATCTATGTCAGTACCCACCGCTCATTATGTCAACAAAAATCCCCTAAAACCTCCTTATCCCGATGGATTAGAAAAGGTAATTTTTGGCTTGGGCTGTTTTTGGGGTGCAGAACGCAAATTCTGGGAACTTAAAGGAGTTTACACTACCGTAGTCGGTTATGCTGCTGGGTTCACACCCAACCCTACCTATGAAGAGGTATGTAGTGGACGAACCGGACACAATGAAGTGGTGTTGGTTGTGTTTGATCCCCAAGTAATTAGTTATTCTGAACTGCTCAAAGTCTTCTGGGAAAGCCACAATCCCACCCAAGGGATGCGCCAAGGTAATGATGCTGGCACTCAATACCGTTCAGGAATTTATGTATATTCTGAAAGTCAAAAGCAGCTAGCAGAAGCATCACGGTCAGCTTATCAGCAAGCTCTCAACGGTGCAGGTTATGGCAAGATTACTACAGAAATCTTGGATGCACCTGAATTTTACTACGCCGAAGCTTACCATCAGCAATACCTCGCTAAAAATCCCAACGGGTATTGTGGTTTAGGAGGGACAAATGTATCTTGTCCCGTGGGTGTAGTTGAATCGCAAGTTAGTAGTTAGCGATGTCTACGATGGTCACTGAGCTTTGTCGTTGGCATAGCCTCTCGTAGAGAAGTGCGGCCTACGCCTACGCGTAAAATACTGAAAGTATGTATTGGGATGGTGCGTTAGCCAAGGGCATAACGCACCCTACATTACGAATTACGAATTAAATGAGCTAGATGCTTTAACACTTTGACAACAGTATGTAGGTCATCCCCACGATTCAGTGACAGTGTGTAAGATAATGCATATCTCGGTGTAACCTGTTTCGTCAACTTAATAAATCTAAATTCATTACCATTGGTGATAAACCCAAAAACCGGTTTAGCCGAAGTTGCATCTGCCAACATATAAGCCAATGCTTGGGGAATTGCTGGCACTAACGAGTAATCTGCTCGTTTTGCCTCAATAACGAGAACCCAAAATGGAGGATGAAACACCAAGATATCAATACGTCCTCTAACAATCGTGCCTTCGTCTTCAGAAGAGATTTTTACCTCTTGTTCTGAGGCGATGTAGAAAGGCGGTTGATAGAAACCTGCTAGACGTAATAGTGGAGATAGCACCACCATTTTAACTACAGGTTCCAAAATAGGATATTTCGATAGAT
>JBBSCU010000457.1:0-1863 GCA_038249935.1 Chroococcales cyanobacterium | reverse complement strand
TTTGAAGCTAATGATGGTGCTTATGTGGGAGCTGATGCTAGAGGCTATCAAATTTTGTCTAATTTTCCTAAACCCAGATGTCAAAATTCATCTGGAGAATTCTGTAGTTTTCGCCAAGTATCGATGAGAGATGTACTGGCAGATAAAGTCAAAGAAAACTTAATCAAAGATCGTATTATACTCATTGGCTCCACTGCACCCAGTCTCCAGGATTTTGTATTCATTCCTTACTCCAGCACTTTGATGGGTACGGCAAAACCTGTACCTGGTATTCAATTGCAAGCTTATTTTATTAGTGAGTTAATCTCAGCTGCTCTTGGTGGACGACCGTTACTCAAAGTCTGGCCTAACTTAGTAGAATACTTGTGGATTTTTGTCTGGTCTTATGTGGGAGCTGCTACCACATGGCGGATAAGACACGCAACTAGGAGTCTCTTTAGTATCCTAGTTTCTTGCTTTGTATTGACCCTCAGTGCCTACCTTGCTTTCTTGTCCGGTTGGTGGATACCGATCATTCCTTCATTGTTTACCTTTGGCAGTTCAGCTATTTGGATGATCAGTCATATTGCCCATATGCAGGAAGAGTGGAAACGTTCCAAAGAGTTTTTACATCAGGTAATTAATACGATTCCTGATCCAATTTTTGTGAAAAATGAAAAACACCAGTGGATTGTTTTAAATGAGGCATATTGTCGATTCATCGGCTATGCCAATAAGTTGTTAATTGAAAAATCAGAATATGACTTTTTGCCTAAACATGAAGCCGATGTGTTTCGACAACAGGATGAGCTGGTTTTTCGGACTCAGCAACCCCAAGAAAACGAAGAAGAATTTACAAATGCAGATGGTCAAACTCATCAAATTGCCACTAAGCGATCGCTCCACAAAGATTCATCTGGCAATTTCTTTTTAGTTGGGGTCATGCGAGATATTACTAAGCGCAAGTTGATGGAGGAAGAACTCAAACGTAATTCTGATGAACTATTCCGTTCTAACAATGAATTGAAACTCCAAGAAGACCACTTGCGTTATTTAGCATATCACGATACCCTTACTGGTCTATCCAATCGGAAATTTTTTGCCGAACAATTGTACGAGTCGTTACATTGGGCGCAACACCACAACTTGCTGCTAGGACTGCTATTTATTGATCTAGATGGCTTTAAGCAAGTCAATGATACTCTAGGTCACGAGAGGGGCGATCGCTTGCTGATAACTGTTGCTGGGCGACTCAGCAACTCTTTACGCACTAGTGATACAGTTTCTCGTTTAGGTGGCGATGAATTTACGGTGATTTTACGGGCAATTCCTAATGTCCAAATAGCAGCTAAAATCGCCGAAAAGATTCTAATCAACATTAACAAGCCAATTGTTTTGGACGGCTATGCAATTCGAGTTTCCGCCAGTATTGGCATTAGTGTCTACCCATACAACAGTCAAGACAGTGAAACTTTGATAAAACAAGCAGATGCCGCAATGTACCGTGCCAAACATCTGGGTAAAAATCGCTACGAATTTGCTTAGTTATTCAATAGTTAAGCCTCTAGACTCCTCTTCGCTAAATGCTTGATTTATGTCAAACTCTACTATTGAGCAACACTTTTATCAAAGGCGATGATGGGATTTGAACCCACGGACTGCTGATTACGAATCAGCTGCTCTACCACTGAGCCACATCGATGTACACAATCTAAGAGCCTAACATGATTTAATTATGGTAGATCAAAATCCCAAAAATCGACTTAAGCCTGAACAATATGCCAGCCTCAAAGCAGAAATGGCAGCCCCATATCGCGGCTTACGACAATTTATCTACATCGCTTTCGGTGCTTCTGGTTTGATTGGCGCATTCACCTTTTTTTT
>JBBSCU010000456.1:0-1880 GCA_038249935.1 Chroococcales cyanobacterium | reverse complement strand
GACTCCGTAGTCGTTACACAACCTTAGTTAGTAAGGATACGGGCATACTCGTGCCTTTGTCAATCAGTGATGTTGGCAGATTGTGGAGGGCGTCGGCAGATTGTTGGGGGCGATCGCTGACCAGGCATGTAGCCGACCCAATACCTCATGAGCAACGTTGGCAACAGTAGACCAAAGATAAAGAAATACAGTAAAATTTTCTCCATCCACAAGAAGGCACATATCATGGCAGAAAGTTTCTTGCGATCCACCCAATTCAAAGATGATCTACAGAAACTTTCCTCAGATGCATCTAAATTGGGTGGATCGCAAGAAACTTTCCTCAGATCCACCCAATTTAGGGGTGATATCAGAAAGTTTCCGCCTAATAAGGTGTTTTAAAAGTCCTCAGGGGTGTGTTTGACTGCCTAAAGTACCTAGAGATCGCTACGAAAGAATAAGTATCTTGGTGATTACAGTCTTCAGTACAGGTGGCTTTTGGGACTTAAACTGACACTTTTAAAACACCCTCTAATAAGTTGTTAGACGGCAATCCCGTAGCTCATGCTCCACTATGCTGGATAGCGCTTTGCCTTCTCGAAGAGACGCAATTGTTTTGAGTGATGGACAATTTCCTGAGCCTCACCTGACATAATTTCCTCATATAGGAGCCTGATAGCATCTTCATCCGCTTCTTCTTCTATAAAGCGAAATGAAGATGCTGCGAGATATTGAAGCTCTCTCTCAAAGGCTAACCAATACCTGTTTTCCTGTTCAGCCACAAAGCCAGTTGTGTTAGAACCTGCAAAAATATCAACGACTAGATCTCCAGGCTCAGTCAGAAAACGAATAAAGAATTCTGGAAGTTTGCCAGGAAATCGTGCTGGATGAGCCTTTAAGCCTAAAGTTTTGCATCCTCTAAGATATTGACCATTTGACTCAGAATTAGGAATTTGTAAAAGGTTAGAAGGAATTGCGCCTCCGTTGTCTTTTCCAAAATTTTTACCAATGTCATGTCCAGATGGACGTTTTTTGGGATCATAAAATTTCTCTGGATCTTCCAGAAGCTTTTTCATCCTAGAACTATATTCCGTTAAGACTTTGGTTACATCAGATTTTGGGAATTCAGATTTACTGAACCACCACACTGTGTTCACAGAATCTTTTGCTCTTATTTTTTTCTTATTGACCCACTCAATGGGGCTAGGCAATTTCGAGGGATTAAACCAATAGAAGTCCTCTGCTAAGAAAAATCCAATTACATCGCAAAAGTGAATTGGGACTCTGAAGTTATATAAGCTTCTGACAGGTTTTCCTTTTTCATAAGCCCCGCCCAAATCTAGGACAAAACTGCCATCATCCCTAAGCTTTTGATAAACAATTGAAGCAAAATTAGCTAGCCAATCGATATATTCAGCTTGGTCTTTATTTCCGTACTCTTTCTTTCTCTGAAGTGCAAATGGAGGACTCGTCAAGACTAAATTAATGCTGTTGTTTGGTAACTTGCTGAGCAGTTCTAGGGAGTCACCACAAAATGATGCGCCCATATCAGTCGAATAGACTGGTGCATTGCCAAAAGGCTCAAGATCTATAGGAAATTTCACTCGCTGCAAGATATTCCACCTCAAACGCTACTTATAGTCTGTAGACCCATCGTCATCATTATCCCAATTATGGAGATTATGTCAATCTCCAAGCCTGTGTCATCTGATGCTAGAAGACTTTTTGCAAAAAGGCTACGACAGATTCGTCAGGTAAAGGATTTGTCGCAAGAGGCACTTGCTGACTTAGCAGGTCTGCATCGTACCTACGTAGGCTCCGTTGAGCGGAGTGAGCGTAATGTATCGATTGATAACATGGAACGTCTCGCTAGAGCCTTGGAGGTTGACATTGCTGAACTT
>JBBSCU010000455.1:0-1960 GCA_038249935.1 Chroococcales cyanobacterium | reverse complement strand
TTCGCCGAGCCAAGTTGCGCCATCCCGCCACAAAAAGCAG
Source organism: Chroococcales cyanobacterium (assembly GCA_038249935.1). Lineage (GTDB taxonomy): Bacteria > Cyanobacteriota > Cyanobacteriia > Cyanobacteriales > Nostocaceae > Nostoc. Next base: position 1,920 of record JBBSCU010000455.1, on the reverse strand, counting down.
GGGATGGAGTAGAGCTAGACTCTCCACGTTTGACGACGCTCGTTCCGAACACCGTAGAACTATATAAAACCCAGTTGAGCATGACTTGCGCCGCCGCCACATCACGATCTGCCGTATAGCCACATTGCAAACAAGTATGCACACGCTCACTGAGTTCTTTTTTTTGCTGATGACCGCAATTAGGACAAGTTTGAGAAGGTTTTACCTTCTGAGTTGGAATCACAATAGACCTCTTGCAGAACTGAATTTATGATAGAGTCTCTGACCGCTTAGAGGCAGCTAGAGACAACTCAAAGTTATAAATGGCAGCAATCAAATTACACCGTAAACCAAAACGACGGCGACGGTTACGATAGCGCTCAGAGAGAATTTTAAAAACCTTAAGGCGACGATTAACATGCTCAATTACAATACGCTGACGCGCAAGTAGCCGATTAAACCGTTTATCAGCGGCAGATAAAGACCCACCTTTGGGCTTTTTGATGGGAATTTGTGAATTAGGATGTAACTTTTGTAAACCCTGATAACCCTTGTCTGCCAAAACTTCTGTTTGTTTACTAAGGTGCACTTTACTCGCCTTAAACAGATGAAAATCATGCTCCTTGCCATGTCCATAAGCCGTGCAGAGGATTCTGAGATTCGTCAAATCAACCACTAATTGGGCTTTGAGTGCGTGATGCTTCTTTTTGCCACTGTAAAAACCTTTTTGTCTACGCTGAGGACGTTCAACCTTTGCCTCTGTGACATCAACAGCAACAATGGTGGGTGCATTTTCTGACCATAATACTTTTTTTCCCGCTAAATGAAACTTATCCGATTTAATCAGCACATTTTCTACTTTCTTGACGACCCGACATACTGTTGATTCTGATACTTCCCAATCTTTAGAAATGTGAAAATAGGTGCGATATTCCCGCCAGTACTGCAACGTTACCAATACTTGATTTTCCAGACTTAGTTTTGCCTTTACGCCTCCTTTTCCTTTATTTTGGGCGGCTTCTCGCATTAGCATTGACATTTGGTCAAATGTTTCTCTTTGCACTCCAAACAACCGTTTAAATTCTAGGGTTGATAAATCTTTACTCGCTTCGTATTTCATGGTTGTAGTTGGAAATTTTAGAAAACCCCTAAACATACGCCAATTCTGAGTTGAAATGCAGATAAAATACTGGCAAAATCTTTACGGCAATAGCCCAAATATAGAATCGATCTCCGATCTTAAAATTAGGGTTAATTAGTATGTAAAAGGTGAAATAAGATAATTATTTCAGCAAAATTACCCTGCGAAATGGACAGGAACAACTAAGCAATATTCACAAACAAGGATATTTTCTTGGGAACTACAATCGCTATAAAATTCCTTAGCAGGAGTTTCATGACGAATAGTCTAAGGAGAAAAAAGCAATGAGCTTGAAATATAATCTGTCAGATTTACCGACAGGAAGTGAATCGCGGCAAAGCCATGTGGAATTTATTCGCGTGAATCTTGAGCTACTGCTAGCCGTAGCATGGTATGGCTACGAAAGCGAAGGGAGAGGAGCAATCATCATCGATGTTAGCAAATCGAAAGAATCGCAAATCGGCATCAGTCCCTATCAAAAATGGCTGAACTCTGAAAGCTATGGCTGCTACCTGAGCCAAGCCACAGCCGATCGCATTACTACTGAATCGGGACACCCAAACCCATTTCAAAAGGATGAGAAGAGGCAAATCAGAGACTATAAAACTGAAAACCAAGTTGTAGTCTGCTTTATCCGCACTGATGGCGGCTTTAGCTCCTATGTAATCGCGCATCCATTCCTGACCGCCAAACAAGCATATGCAGCGAACAAATCAAGACTACAAGCCGAATTTGCTGTTGTAGATAAACCCAACTAAATCCAGACCACAACTTAGAAACCCCAACAAGCCATCAGAGCT
>JBBSCU010000454.1:0-1998 GCA_038249935.1 Chroococcales cyanobacterium | reverse complement strand
TGATTTCCGGCGGACTTTCATCTCGGAGTTACTCGATATGAATGAAGACATTTCTACAGTCCAAAGGTTAGCAGGACACGCGAACAGTGACCAGACTGCCAGATATGACCGTCGCGGTGAAGAAACTAAACGCCGTGCTGTTCAAAAGTTGACTATTCCAGGGCAGAGGAAGAAATCTCCTCTATGCTGAATTGACTTAGCACCGTCAACTTACCAGATGATATAACCCCGTATTTTCGTGAAATTCCCATCCCATACCGGATCTATCCTTCCCTTTGCACCATGCGACAAAAAGCGGTGGGTGGAGATTAATTCGCTGTTCGCGTACTGTTTCTTGAGTTACACCAAGTCTCTTGGCTGAATGGCACTAAGAAAAGCCGAAATACTTGTGGTTAAGCAGTTTGCAATTGCTTTCGTAATTCGTGCCGGGGTTTGGTCATTAAGGGGTAAATTTTTGGGCGACGTTTGCGGACTCGTGGTTCACTTCTACCTGGGCGATTGGGAACAGCCTTGTGAGCAATAACTTTCAGTAAAGTACGATAAATTTGAAGACGTTTTGTTGAAGTTGCAGCTAATAATTTGGGAAGAAAGTTAATTAAATGATGGCGAGTGCCTTGCAAAGATAAGCGTAAGGGAGGAGTGGTATAAGTAGTACCAGCCGACCACATCAAACTACGAAGTAGATTATAAGCAAGCAAATAAACGTAAATTTCTTTGCGTACCATAGAAGGAGTTTTACACCGTAAAACATCCATCCCTAATGTGGCTTTGAGATGTCTTAAATCTAGTTCAACATCCCACCGTTGACCGTAAAGCCCAACAATTGCCAGAGTAGAATAAGTGGTATTATCTAAGAGAGTAGTAATTAAGCTAACTCGTGCTGTGCGAAAACCAGGAATAACAATGTAATAGTAAATCTCGCGCACAGTTATGCTTTTAGGTAGAGCATCAAATTCATCTTTACTCAAACATGAAGGGCAACTTTTAGGTTTATACCAAGTAACTAATTTGTCACAATCCCCAACAATTTTACCTTTTCGCATGGTAGTTGTGCGAGATTGATGCTTACGGAATACAGCATCGCAATCAAGCTTTTTGATAGTAAACATATCGGCATAAGCACAAAAAGCTCTATCTCCCAAAAGGATATCCAATGGATTAAGAAATTGATATAATTGTCTAGCGAATTTAATATCATGGGTGTTCAGAACGTCTATACATAGAGCCATAGCGGCTCCAGTAGCTAAACTAAATATCACACCAATTTTGGCAATTGTAAATCCACATCCCTCTTTTTGAGTACTAGATTGAGGATATTCTTTCTGGTTCTCTACGGTGTCTGGCATGGATACAGTTGAACCATCTATTACTTTGACATTTCGACCACACCATAAATATTCTGTTGTCACTTTCTCTTCTAGGCTTTGTGCCGAGAAATTGAAAAGCTTTTCTAATAACTTCTCTGGAAGTCTTGCCCTAGCTTGGCAGTAAGCACTCGTATCTGTTGACGGAACTTCTACCTCTTCTTCAGCTAAATGTGCAATTATTTTACTCACGGCATTATGGCAACTTTTGTCAGTGTCCAAAACTTGAGATAAAAACGCCCAAAGCGTTACTATTGGATCAAATAATCGCCGATAATATTTAACGTTTAGCTCCTTCATCACTTGCTCAATTACACTTGTTGGTAATAATTCTTTAAAAGGTAATCCCAAACTTTGATTAAATTTATCCTTGAGGATTTGTACTCGCAGTGTCACAGTAGTATTTATGATGTTTGCTTGCTCGTCCAAAGAAAGTATTTCATGAATGAGTAAGCTTTTCCTACCTAAAAATTTTTTCGACATCCCGTGCATCATCGCTCCATCCGTGAAGCTCTGTCTGATCCGAAAGCGATCGCTCAACCTGCCCACTCACTGTTCATTGATTAAAACTTGAAATCCTTACCTCGTATAGCTTATAGCTTTTCTTAGTGCCATTCAATTCAGTGTCTAAGTC
>JBBSCU010000453.1:0-2017 GCA_038249935.1 Chroococcales cyanobacterium | reverse complement strand
GTCTCGCTCGCGTTTGGTATTGGATAATAACGAAAATACATCAGATAATATCAACGAGATTTTAAATAATAGCGAAATTTTAAATAATAGCGAGCAAGATGCTCGCACTACAAATATTGAAAATGAATATGACCCAGATACGACAACTACTGTTAGCAGAGGTGTCGGTAAATGCCCTAATTGTGGAATTGTGATTGAGGATGATGTGATTAAATCTCAAGCACAAGCTGGAAAATTTAGTTATCAACTCTATGCTGTTGCTTATAAACAAGGGAAAGCAAGTTTAGAGTTTAGGATTCCCGAATCTATAGATTTTGATGGCACTAATAAAGCAGAACTTTATATTAATCAAGAAGTAGAAAAATTTAATATTGATAATATTCTGCCAAAAGTAGAGGTACCTCATGGTCAAGAAACCGAAAGATTATTTTCTTTTGGTATAGATGATTGGAATAAGTTTTTTAATCCACGTCAACTTTTAACGCTTGTGACTTATGTAGAAATTATTAATGAAGCAAAAGCGCTAATTCAATCTGAGTATGAATGGGAAAAAGCACAGGCGATTTCAACTTATTTGGCTTTGGTATTAGATAGATGCGTAGACAAAAATTCTAGACTAGGACATTGGCACTCTAGTAGAGCAAGTGCTGAAATTGCAATGGCTCAACATTCTCTTAATTTAAATTGGAATTATCCTGAATTAAATGGTGCTGGGGAATTATGGTTTTCCTGTGCTGATGCTTTTATTTCAGATTATAAAAATATTTGTGAATTGTTCGGAACAAAATCAGGTTCAATAGGTATCCCAGGAATCGAACAACATAACCCAAAATCAATTCAAATTGACGCAGCATCAGCCGATAACTTAACTCATATCTCTGATGACTCTGTAGATGCAGTTATCACCGACCCACCATATTATGCCACAATTCAATATGCCGAATTATCAGACTTTTATTATGTCTGGCTAAAACGCACCCTCGGCGATATCTTCCCCGAATTATTCTACCTAGAACTCACCGACAAAGACCGCGAAGCCGTCGCCAACCCTTCCCGCTTCCGCAACATGGGAGATAACCCCGAAAAACTAGCCAACCAAGACTATGAAGCAAAAATGGCAATGGCGTTCGCCGAATACCACCGTGTCCTCCGCGACGACGGCGTAATGACAGTACAATTCAACCACAAAGACTCCGGCGCGTGGGATGTCTTAGCCAAATCCCTCATCGATGCTGGTTTCGAGATTACCGCATCTTGGGCAGTCAGCACCGAAAATCCACAAAACTTGCACCAAGCACAGAAAAACGCAGTATCCAGCACCGTGCTTTTAGTATGCCGCAAACGCGACCCCAACGCCGAACAAGCTTGGTGGGATGACGTGCGAATTGACGTGCGAAATATCGTCTTTGAAAAAGCGCCAGAACTCGAAAAATGTTTAACTGAAGATGCTCGTCCTGCTGCTGATAGAGTAGCAGATCCGCAACGCCGTATTAAACCCCCTGGTATAAACTTGTGCTTAAGTGCTTTCGGTTCAGCTTTGAGTGTGTTTACCAAATATAGTTCCATCCTCGACAGTGCAGGTAATCAAGTTGAACCCAAAGCAGCATTTGAAGAAGTACGCCAAGCAGTAGTCGAATACCGACTACAAAACTTATTAGAAGGTAAAGATTTCAACGGTATCGACCCTTTAACCCAATGGTACATCTTGGCATGGGATACCTTTGAAGCGCGAGAATTCCCCTTCGATGAAGCTAGACAACTCGCCTTAGCAGTCGGTGGTTTTGATGTTTCCGATTTGGTGAAAAAACACAAACTACTTGATTCAGCTAGCGGTTACTGTAAATTACTCACCCCGCAACAACGCTTGAAAAAACGCGCCTTCTCCGTCACCGATACTGAATTTTCTGCCAGATATTTAGTAGATGGACTCCACGCCATTATCGCTCTTTACCAAGAAGAAGAAAATACAGAACCAGTCCGCAGGTTTCTCAAAAATACAGGCTTAGTTAGCAACGAT
>JBBSCU010000452.1:0-2107 GCA_038249935.1 Chroococcales cyanobacterium | reverse complement strand
GACGATCGCAAACCGCTAAGTCGTTGGTTATGGGCACAGGAACGTTATACTTTATTGGAAGTAAAAAAATTACTAGAGACTCCCGTTAGGGAACTCAGTTTGAGCGATCGCATCCGCAAACAAAAAATTCTGGCTCCCTTCATTATTTTGATATACTGCCTTATTATTAAAGGTGGTATTCTTGACGGCTGGCATGGTTGTTACTATGCATTTCAGCGTGTTTTAGTAGAAATTATGCTTGCAATTCGTCTGATGGAAGCTGAGAAATTAGAATAGAGTTACAATTAAGCAGTTCAACTGAATGAAGCTAAGGTGTAAGTGTCAGGTTTTCCGTGTAGCAGCACACATTAAAGATAATGCCGCCTCTGGTAATTCCGGATTGATACCTGATAAGATTTGAGCTAGACGACACTTCCAACTCGACCTACCATAATTTCCCTGTAGTACCTGTGCTCCCACTGTATGGTTGTGAGGATAAAGCTTAACTGTAAACCCCAGTGGTTCTAATATCTGATGGTAAAGTTCAGGCGTTACACCATCACCTAGATTGTGATGAATCTCCGATCGCAAACCCCAAAACTGCTCTTCATTCGTAGAGTGTCCACCCCTTTTGATTTTTCGATATATTGGCAAACGTGCATTCCAAAGCAAACCACCCAAACCTCGTAATTGATATGCAGTGCGCTGAGGATCATGATCGGTGATTAAAAATCCACCAGGACGAACTAATCTAGCTGCTTCCCCCAATGTTTTTGCCATATCATCGCAATGGTGTAAACAGGCATTTGCTATAACAATATCGGCAAAACTTGAAATAAATGGCAGATTTTGAGCATCTGCTAATACTGGGGTGTAACCAAGTTGCTGAGACATTTTCAGCGCTCCATAGGATACATCTACTCCAATTAATAGCTTAGGTTCACCACAACTTTCTTTTAATGACGCATATACATTACCAGGACCACAACCTATATCTACAACAATTTTGCCATGCCAACTACCAATAACTGCTTGCCACAGGGCTATAAATTTTTCATCTCTATGACAAGCTGTAAAATAATTTTTTGCCCATTCTGGATGACCAAAATAGTGACTGTTTGCTTGGATAGCTGGTGTTAAATTTGGTATTTTGCAAATAAGAATACCTTCGTCCCACCTATCAATATTATTCTCTAACGGAAAATATTCATTTAACACTTGGTTAATGTATAATTTCTATACAAAAAGCATTTGCGAATAATATAATACACATTTAAAAAAATGTCAAAAAATCAACCAAACATTTCTCAAACAAGGCATGATTATGCAAAAACAATCTATAGCCAATTAGAAACCTGCCAAGAGGCGCTACGACGAGAATTTTTAAATAACAAGCCTATTTATAGCTGTTGTATAGATAACCTACTCGATGAAAAGGATGCTAGAGAAATATATGAAGCATTTCCTCCGAAAAAAAGTTTATTACTCCTGAAAGACTTGCGCGAGTATAAGTACGTTGGAATGCAAATGAATCAGTTTAATCCAATTCTCGAAGAAATTATTTATGCCTTTCAAGATCCTAGAGTAGTTAAACTCATCTCTAAAATTACTGGATTTGAAGAGTTATTGCCAGATGAATATCTCTATGCAGGTGGAATTAGCATGATGGATTATGGCTGTTTCCTGAATCCACATCTTGATAACTCACATGATAAAGATCGAAAAAATTATCGCGTCATAAATTTGTTGTACTACGTTAGTCCTGATTGGAAGGAAGAATATGGTGGCAATCTCGAATTATGGGATAATGGTTTAAAACAGATTAATAGAACTATCCACAGCAAATTTAATCGGCTAGTGATGATGAGTACAAATAAGAAATCCTGGCACTCTGTGAGCAAAGTTAATTATCAAGGTCAGCGTTGCTGTGTATCTAACTACTATTTCTCTGCCAAACCTGCTGAAGAAGATGATTACTTTCACGTTACTTCCTTCCGAGGACGACCAGAACAAAAGTTGAGAGATATCATACTGCAAGGCGATGCTGCCCTACGTAATGGAGTTCGTAAAATTGTCAAGCATGGAATTAAAAAGCCCTCTATTTATAAAAAATAAGTATTTTTTACAG
>JBBSCU010000451.1:0-2151 GCA_038249935.1 Chroococcales cyanobacterium | reverse complement strand
TTAGTTAAACTGCACTCCGTAAATATGCGGATTAAATCGATTTCCAACAATGCGGTTATGTGTGTTGGATAAAGACCAGGCGCTTCCTGAAAAGCGTTGAACTGATTTTTCAGTATTAAAGTCAACTTACTGAGCAAGTTAACTGATTGGGAGTAGTGACAATCACTAACCCTCCTGGCTTGGTTAACCTGACCAGTTCGCGGATAAAAGCCCGTGGGTTTTCTAAGTGTTCAATAATTTCAACTGCACACACTACATCAGCACAGTTATTCGGCAAAGGTGCTTTACCGATATCCAAATTAAAAGGAATAAATTCTGTATGTGTCGGTAAATCAGCATAACGTACAGCATCTACACCAATATAATAGTCGAAGCGTAGGCGTAGCCCGTCGGAGACATCGCTCACAAATGACCACAACCTACCACCACCACAACCCACATCTACAAGTACACCACCTCTGGGATGTAATTTCTTCACTGTTCTAGCTACCATTTGATAAACAGGTTCACTACTACCACCCAGGCTTTGTAATGCCCTGTTTTCCACATCCATTAATGTTATTTGCTTTTCTTCATCAGATGAAATCATGCCACAGCCTCATAGTAATTAATGAACATAAGGCAAATCAGAAGCACCATAGACTATTGTCGTTGAAAATAAGCTACCCCAGAATTAAGTCCCATAACGCTATCACGAACGCAAATGAATCCAGCCCTCTCCAATGCTTGAAAAAGCTCTTGCTTAGAACCATTAGGATGATATTCCATCTGCCATGAGCGAATACACTGTAACGTACTAGCCGGGATTTCAGGCAACCATTCATGTTCACCTCCTTCAATATCCAATTTCACTATGTCAATTTGTTCAGTTGTAAATTTTGAAAGGGTATATTCTAGTAACTCATGTAATGAAATTGTTTTGACCGAGACTGATAGTTTGGTTTCTGCTATATTTTCGGGAATAAGACCTCGTGACTGGTCAGGAATATCTTTATCAAGACTCATCTTCCTTGAGCCAGAAGATTTGGCGATCGCTAAAGGCAAACACATAACACGTTCTTGTAATCCATGAGATGCTACATTTTTCTGAAGTCTCTCAAACATTGCAGGGAAAGGTTCAAGACTAATAATTCGTGATTTTCTAGATTGATTAGCAGCTAATAGCGTGAAAGCACCATAATTTGCTCCTAAATCAATAATGACTTTTGCGTCCTTGCTAACTTCATATTCTTGACGACAAAAAATTATCCAAGCTGTTACTAAATCATGAAAATTGTTAAGTTGAATATTTTGTTCATCTCGCGTTTCTAACAACCAGGGATATTCAATATTACCCAGTTGAATATATCTACGAGTAAATCCCCACCACGATTTTGTAAATATGATAGCCTTCCAAATTTCGGTAATGCGACCAATATGTAATATTGCTTTCTTCCATCTGCTTAAATTCATAAAATTTACCTCAACATACTCTGGGAAAAATGCTCTAAAACGGAAATCCAATTAAATTAGTATGCGGTTGATACTATCAAACAACGACTTCCGCTTTCTGTAAAGTAGATAGAAGATTATAAAGTTGAGTTAGTTGCCTTTGCGGATTACAGAGATACTCAGCTCGTAATTTTCCCCCAGCCGCCAGAGTCGCTCTTTCACTAGGATTGCTAATCAACAAACCTAAAACTTCACTCAAAGCATTAATATCATTTGGTGCGACTACTCGCCCACAGGAATCATCAACAATTTCTACGGCTCCTCCCATAGCTGTTGTCACTATCGGTAAGCTTGCATAAAGTGCTTCTACAAAAGCAATTCCAAATGGTTCTGCACCAGTATTCGGTTGACAGTGAATGTCAGCAGCAGCCAACAAACGGGGTACATCATTCCGTTGTCCTAAAAATAGCACGCGATCATCAATACCGAGTTGTTGTGCTTGTACCTCCAGTTCTTGCAGATATTCAGCTTCATGAGGGCGTTGCACTCCTCCAACTATCCAGTAGTTCCAACCTGATAAGTCGCGCAATTGTGCTAAGGCGGAGAGTAACATACTTTGCCCCTTCCACCTCTCTAAACGAGATGGTTGAATAATCACTATTGCATCATCTGGCGTATTGAGTTCGGCTCTCACAGCGTGGCGAATCGAAGAATCATTAC
>JBBSCU010000450.1:0-2162 GCA_038249935.1 Chroococcales cyanobacterium | reverse complement strand
GGTTGCTCAAATACTTCAAAGTTGCTCGTACTTATTTGGTCGCAGTTGGGAGATTTTGATAATTTAGAATACGCTTGGTGGCTGCGAAGAGAATTTGAAGAGATTGAAGCCAGAGGAATCACAATTCGCGCTATTGGAATTGGAAACCGCAATTCTGGGATCAAATTTTGTGAATATACGGGCTTCCCTCAAGAATGGTTGTTTGTTGATGCAAAAGCTGAAATTCACGCGCGTTTAGATATTTATCAAGGGCTGAGTATACAATTCCCTCTGCTATCAATGTCACAAAAAGCTTTACTAAATTTAATGTTAATGTGTGCGGGGATTGGTAGTCCGGGAACTCTAAAGGAAGTTTTTCGGGGTTATAAAGGTGATAAAAAAGCTCCTCAGTTAATTGCTGATGAGGAAGTTGTAAGGGGTACACCTTTACCACCAATGAAAGGTTCGTTTTTTAAAGCTGCTGGAGGAAAGGGTTTTCAGCGACCTTTTGAACTAGCAACCCTGCGCCTGCGAAACATGACCGAAGTTTTAAGCAACTGGAATATTTATGTACCAGACTCATCTTATTTGACACAACGGGGAGGAACTTTTCTATTTGATTCCCAAGGTCAGTTAATTTACGAACATCGTGATCGCGGTATTCTAGGTTTTGCGGAAAATATGAGCAATCCCTTATCTTTCTTGTCTAAGTAATTTATTAATGTTCATAGTGTGGATATTGATGAGGTGGGATGAGCAGACCGCACTTTTAAAAATCTACCATGAGCATATCTTTAATCAGAATTATTACATGGAGCTTCCTGTAGGGGGATTGCTGCATTGACTTATATCTGTTGAGTGTTCTGGAACGTGAATAGCAGAAGTTTTTGGAGATGCTGGAGAAGCCCAAGCCTGCTTGTTTGACTGCTTTGGAAGAAAAAGTTTTGAATCTATTTGAGTCGGAAATCAGAGATTAATACAACAATGTAACAGTGCTGTTAGTAACTTAAGATTCTGTAATAATTCTACCCAAATGCTTGAGTATTCTTAAAACTTCAGGTAAATTGTTGCGATATTGCGATCGCGTTGCAAATAGATCGGAAATACCGTATTGTTTACCCAAGGTTTTGACAAACAAATAGCTGCTACCATTGGTGATCATGCCATACAGAGGTTGTTCTGGTTTGGGATGAGTCGCCATGTAAGCTAATGTCTGGGGAATCGCTAATTCTAAATCAAAGGTCGTCTTTTTTGACTCAATTAACACAATCCATAATTTAGCTTGCAAAACTAAAGCGTCAATTCTTCCTCGTAAAATCTCTTCATTATCTCCTAGTGCAACAATATCAACGGATACTTCGGTTTTGAATCTGTAGGGTGCTTGATAGAAACCTGCAAGTTCCAGTAATGGTGACAGAACGACCATTTTGATAGTTTCTTCCAAAAGGCTGCCATCAGAGATTTGGTACAGATAGTTTTGTCGAACTTGCTCTAATCTTGCCTGCTCTACTTCACTTAATGCAGATAAATCTGCCATCCATTCGGTGAAAAATTGACTATCGCCACTTAGTATTAACCCCAGTTTCTCCTCGACTTGGCGAAGGGTAGTAATTTTTTCTGCAATGGCTATGCTTGTGGTCATGGTTAAATTTACACTACTTGCCTAATATTAGGATATTTTAAAGAGCCACTGAACTACTCTGCCAGGACGGTCAGAAACTTAGAATAAGGCGATCGCTACCAAAAAGTCGCACTACAAAATATAGTTTACTCTCAAGCCCTCTAAGTGTTATTACTAGAATATTTTAGTGTTAACTTGGGGCTGACAAGTAATCTACGTAAAACTTCTTAGAGAAATAATTTGTGGATGGCTTTTCAAATAAGAACTTTAAAATTCCCTCAAGAATTAGCTAAATAGTATAGCCGTATATAAAATTACTTCATAAGATGTAGCAGGTGCTAAACAACAAAGAGAACAAGAGTACTACTTTATACCTATTGCTCAAAAAATTCTAGTTGCAGCACTCCGAGCGAACCAGTTATTAGGGTTTAGGGGAGTGAAATTGTCATGACTAGAGGAGGGATAATACCAGCCCAGTTACAAAGAGGAAGACACGAGTGACTGACGTTGTAACTGGACAGATTGTGCGGGTGCGATCGCGGCAGTATCTTGTAGAAGAAGT
>JBBSCU010000449.1:0-2165 GCA_038249935.1 Chroococcales cyanobacterium | reverse complement strand
GTGGATTTGCCCACATTTGGGCGTCCGATAATTGCAACAATTGGCAGTCCCATAAAACCAGGGTGAGTGAGAGACACAGTATATCACATACTGACATTTTACTCACCGGATTTTGGATTCAAAATTCAAAAGTCATTTAAATGCTCACTCACGTCAATAAACTGAGCATTTTCTGTTAAATTTTCTAGAAATTCTTGCCGCCTTTCTTTGGTGAGATACCGATCAAATTTGGGACGATATAAAACCTCTTCTAACTCCGATAAGACAGAATTTGATAATAGGATAATGCCAATATCCTGAGATTGATCTAATGCCTGACGTGGTTTGCTTTGACTAAACAAAAATGCACTAATTAGCACATTAGTATCAAAAACGAACCGTGGATTATTTCTCATAATTCAAAATCGATTCTAAGATTTCAGGCGTTAATCCTCGCTCTTGTGCTTCAAGGCTAGCTTTATCCATTGTGTTTCTCAAACGTGCAATGGACTCAAGTCTGGGAGTTGTAAATTGAGACTGCATAATTGCCGCAATCTTAAGTTGCAATTGTTCCCGTTCTTCTTCAGTGGCATTGCGGTATGCCTCTGCTACCTCAGAGGGAACTTTGATAGTAATTTCTTCTTTAGTAATCATGGTCTGCTTGCTTTCATAATTTCTCATCTTTAATCATGTTATGGCGTTTCCTAGTCTACTGAGAGACTTTAATTGTTGTTAAAGGGATGCCTACGGCGGTAAACTACGCACTTTTTTTGATTAGATACAGTAGTGCGATCGCTGTTTTTAAATAGCCCTATAAGCAAGTGCGAACTGACTTGTCAGCGATTGCGCTATTACTCTTTTTGAATAAACTAAAAAACCAGGGCGATCGCTGAATATAATTAATCTTGCCAATTTTGTTTTGCTCTAGTAAAAATTTCATCTATAGTCTGATCTTGATATATTGTTCTAGAGATTTCTACATAATCAGTAGGAGTTTTGTGTAGCAATGTCAAGAACCGCATAGCTGCTGCTGATCCTAGAGATTTATATAGTGCATTGATGCCTTTTACCTTAATTTCTGTATCATCCATAATATTATTTATTTCCGTAGTTCTCATTATCCCTAATGTAGTCGATTGGGTTCATTATTGCTATTTGTAACTCCAACTTCTGAGCTTGTTTTCTGAGAGGTTGTTTGAAAAGTGTTTTGCTGTGACTTTAGGCACTTTTAGATCCCCCCTAACCCCCATTAAAAAGGGGGGAACCGGGATTAAAGTCCCCCAATTTGTCCGGGGTTTAGAGGGATCTAGAACTTTTGATACCCACAAGAGGACTTTTCAAACATCCTCTGAGACTGTCATCACAAGTTAAGAAAAAACGTCGAACTCAGGTTTAAAAAATAAAAAAGGTAGGATTTCCTACCTTTTACCCAAAAAAGCATTTTGTAACCAAATACCAAATTCAATATCACATAAGTTTTTGACGAATCTATCGCAAAACATATGACGAGTGTATGACGTTTAATTTGTAATTGACTTCGCTATTCCTCCCAATTGCAATCCTGGCGGATAACTACCTTCTTCTTTAATGCGTTTAATTTCAACATCGGTTATTCGCAAATTTAACTTTTGTGCCAACGATCGCACAATATCTCCCCGATCAATTACACCAGCTACAGCGCCAGCGCGGGAAAGCACAGTAATTCTAGGTAACTGTTCATTTTCTAGCTTGTTAATCACCTCAGCCAGGAATGTTGATTCAGCAACAGTAGGTATTTCGGTCAAGGGACGCGCAATGCTATGTACAGTTTGGGTATCCCATTGACTTCTTTCAATTAAACGCAAATCGTCAATGGAAACTAAACCCCGATAACGTCCATCAGAAGCAGCAAAATAAACCTGTGAGGGGGCGGTTTCTAATAAATATAAATCGGCAAAGGAACGCAATGTTTGGTCAGCATCAACAACGCGAAAGTCACGGGTCATCGCCTCAACCGCCATTACATCGAGTAGGCTTTCTTGTAATGTAGTCATGCTGTCATAGCTATTGGCGTTGCGGACAGCAAACCAACCTAACATCGCCATCCACAAACCAATGACTAATTCTCTGGTCAAGAAATCTACAACAAATCCCAAAGCGATCGCACTGTAACCCAAAATTTGCCCAGCCCTAGCAGCCCAGTGTAC
>JBBSCU010000448.1:0-2172 GCA_038249935.1 Chroococcales cyanobacterium | reverse complement strand
TGCTTCGGCTTTCTCGTAGGCGCGAATTGTTGCCGGACGGACTTTAATTGTTTCAAACCAACGCTTGAGGTGAGGAAAATCCTCTAGGTTTTGGCTTTGGATCTCATGGGCTACAATCCAGGGATAAGCAGCAATATCGGCGATGGAATAATCGCCAGCGACAAATTCTCTATCTGCTAATTGCTTATTCAACACTGCATATAAGCGCCCTGTCTCATTCACATAGCGGTTAATGGCATACTCAATCTTTTCGGGAGCGTAGGTGCTAAAGTGATGATTTTGTCCCGCCATTGGCCCCAGCCCTGCCATTTGCCAAAACAACCATTCTAAAACTTGAGTGCGACTACGCAAATCTTGGGGAATTAATTTCCCCGTTTTTTCTGCTAAATACAGCAAAATTGCACCAGACTCAAATACAGAAATCGGCACACTTCCATCTGCTGGTTCGTCGTCAACGATCGCCGGCATCCGATTGTTAGGAGAAATCTTCAGAAATTCCGGCTTAAATTGATCTCCATCGGCAATATTTACAGGAACGATATTATAGGGTAGTCCGACTTCTTCCAAGAAAATCGTGATTTTATGACCGTTTGGGGTTGGCCAATAGTAAAGCTCAATCATGGGTTGTTTCTCCTAAAGTGTTTGATTTGGTAGGGGCGTGTATTGGATTAACTAATAACTGCTATAAGTTATAATGTCTCTATTACTGACTTCTTCTTTACCAAACTGCTATCTTTGATAAAAAAGAGGATTGGTCAGTAATCCCAGAGCGTTCTGCACGAGTTGCTAATTAAGAGTGGGATGATCGGCGGTATGAGGTGATTTAGCGATCGCTGCCCGAACTCTGTGGTGAACTTGAAGAATTGGCTCAGGATATTTTGCTTCGAGTAATGTCGCTAGTTCTCGGTCAAATACTTCTACTTTTTCTGGTGTCAAGCTAGCTCCCACACCAGCACTAGCACGAATTCGTCCTCGCCAATTTTCGTGCGTATAAGGCACAAAGACATCGTAAGAAAATGTTCGGATTTCTCGGAATCCTCCTTCTCCAATGTCTCGTAACCACGAAGGATACAACCCAGTAGCGCCGCTCAGTTTCCACTCTGGATTATGAGCTGCTATCAGTTGTTCCGTTGCTTCAACTACATTACCTTTTAAGGGTATCCAATCAAAATGAGCGATCGCAATCAAGCCATTCGCTCTCAATATCCGAGTAATTTCCTGGACGGCCTGGGCACGGTCAAACCAATGCCAACACTGTCCAGCTGTCACCACATCAGCGCTTGCGTCTGGTAACTCTGTATTTTCGGCAGTTGCGACTCGATAATCTACTTGGAGTTGGGCAGATTCGCTTAAATATCTCGCTTGTTCTAGGAGTGAGATTGATGGATCTATACCAATCACACAAGCACCTCTATCGGCAAAGCCTCGCGCTAGTGTTCCTGTTCCTGTACCGAGGTCAACAATGTTTTGCCCTGGTAAACCTATGCCGTATTCAGACAGTTTGTTAAATAATGAACTGGGAAAGCCAGCACGGTGTTTTGCATAATCGACGGCAGTTGCACCAAAATCAATTTTCATAGATTCAAAACTACTTTTGTAATAATTGTCTAGGCTAGAGGTTCTCTACCTACGGATATAGTTCTACCCCTCATGTCTAGGTGCTGCGAGGTTGACGTAAGATGCTGAGATAAGTTTAAGCGAATCTCATTAGGTGATGCGATCGCAAAACTAACCGCCCCAATTTTACACTTAGTTAGGAACGCAAATTTAATAACGTGCAATTCTTATTTAACTTGGAATGGTGCGTTACGCTCCGCTAACACACCCTACTTTTGCACTTTATTTAATCCACATTCCTTAGGTGAGTTTCTCAATTTGGCCAGCAGCTAAAACGACGGTTATTTTCTCTTTCGCAAAATAGACGCACCTTAAAATCATCTATCCTTTCCTAACTCCTAAAGCACCAGTCTATTTAAAAGCAGTTGACAAAAACGGTAACATCTAAATTCAGAATAAGCCCTGAAGTTGAGAGTTTAAAGGAAAAGGGCAGGGAGGCAGGAGGGCAAAAAAGCAGAGAAGATATATTTTAGAATGCAATAATGAGTCTTTGATACTCGTGAACGAGTCTTTTAGCTCCGTTCATCCACCTTTGATACTCATTAATGAGTCTTT
>JBBSCU010000447.1:0-2187 GCA_038249935.1 Chroococcales cyanobacterium | reverse complement strand
GATTTCTACTGTTCTCAGCAGTTCGGGGGCTACAACTTCGGCTTGGTCTGCGATGAACTGGTTGAGTTCCGTTTGGGCTGTGGTTTGTTCGTCAAGCTTCTGAATCTGGGCAGACTGGTGGGTGATGATTGCGTTTACCCAGGTGTCAGCCGCTCTTTTGTCGTCAGTGGGTGTAATGCCGAGTTCGGTGGCTATTCTTTTGAGGCGGGGGAGAGTGTAGCGGGAGAGCGCTTGCTGTGTGTATGTGACATGGGTCATAATTGATATTCCTGCCTCGACAGGGGTTAGGTTTTCACAAAGGGCGATCGCTAAGTTGTCCAGACAGGCGCGGTCGTCTTTTGTTATTTCTATTTTATCAACTATGAGTAGACAAGTCAACTATTAGGCGACATTTTTTTGCAAAATAGCCAAAAGTTCAGACGGGTCAATGTATACAGCCGGAAATAGCTGCTTAAAATCTGCATCAAGAGCATTGCAGATAGCGAGGATTAAATCAGTTGAAACGGCTTCAGCTTTTCCTACTTCCAGCTTATGAATATACTGGTAAGTGCAAGTTACTCCATTATTGTTAACTTTGTCGGCAAGGGTTCGCATGGGAATGTTACCACGTAAAAATTGTAAGCGTTTCCCTAGTTCATAACTCCACTTCAGTCTGTCAACGGAATCGAGAGAAATCATCAGTTTACTCTTATCATTCTTACTCACATTGTAATCTCCTAGTTGACTAAAAACATCTTGGTGACTACTATGAGTTTAAAGTTTCCTCAAAAGCTCGGAAATGTTTATGAATCCACAAGTTTTACAAACAGCAATCAACGGTGCTGCGAATGCCTACACAGGGCTGCATCAAGCCATCCACGAGCTACGCCACGGCTCGGTTAACGAAGCGAAACAATTGCTGGCGCGACAGATTGCTGTATTGGCAAATGTGCTGATGGTGCTGTAGTTTCACGAGTACGGCAAGTGGGTTTGAGAGTAGCGTAAGTTTACTTGCCGCTTGTCGCTGTTATAGGAATTTGGTTTGAGGGATGTGGACGCAGGAATGTTTGGATACCCAGATGTCATACAGTCGATAATTAGCAATTCCATTACTTATAGCTTTCCCGCTCTTGGTTTCTGTGTTCTGGTTGGATGTCATAGCCGTTGCAGTAGCTATAATCGAGGGCTTGCAAGAGTTGGAGTTGGTATTGTTCAATTTCGTCTTTGGTGAGTGTAGATTTCATAGATCCCAAGGGTTAATAATTTGAATTTGGCAGTCTGCGAAATCATTGACATTTCGAGTGGCGATCTCTGCATTATTTGCTAGACAAATAGCCGCTATTTGGGCATCAGCTTGAGAAATAGGCTTGCCAATTTTCTTTCTATTTGAAGCGATTTCAGCAAAACATACAGCCGCTTTTTGCTCAAAAACGAGAATCTGTCCGACAAATTCTTCAAGAAACATGGCTTGAGCAGTTTCCCTTAAGACTTGGCTACGTTTACCATCGGGTAAAATTGCGATGCCATAGAGAATTTCTGCCTGGGTAATGCTGGTTATAAATAAGTTAAGTCTTGGCTGTGTAGCGACCCAGTTTTTTACTGTTCTTAAGCCTTGAGGCTTCATGATTTCAGATAGTACGTTGGTATCGAGAACAGTTTTCATGCTTCGATTGATTCAAAGTTAGGGGCTGTTCTCATTGGTTCTCTAGTAATTTCTGGGATGTCAAAATCGCCCAGATGGACAAAGTGTTTTTCTATTGCCTCGACAAGGTTAGTTTTTGGTGCTAACACGCTTTGAAGGATAGCTTTGATTTCGGCTTCTATGGTGCGTCCGTGTTGGGCGGCGCGTTCTTCTAAACGTTGGGTTAGATCGGGTTCTAGGTGGTGAATGGTGATATTACACATAGCAGCTTGGTAAGTAGGGGTTAGTTAATTATAATTTCATTCTTTGATCCCATCTTCAGTGAGGGCAGACATTTTTATTAAAAAGGTGAGGCGTTATAGCGATGAATTATGCTCACAATACCTAGGCACCTTATACCAATTTAATATGAAGCTGCATAGAAAATAGGACTTACGCATTGACAAGAAATACCAAATATGAATATGGTTAAAAGCTACGTCTTTCGTAGGGGTTTAGCATTGCTAAACCCCTACAGCGTGGTCTATTTACGATCATAAAGATAATTAATAAAAGCCTGAAACGAG
>JBBSCU010000446.1:0-2189 GCA_038249935.1 Chroococcales cyanobacterium | reverse complement strand
CTATAACCCATTACCTAGTTAGTTGTAGCAATTTAAATGTTGTATTGTCTTTCATTTGGCTACCTAAATTTTGGGAATTTATCTGTATATTACATATATACTACGTTAGATTACAGATATCAAGCGATCGCTCTCAAAGAAAGCAGATATTTTCAAGATGTATTAAAATTTGTAAATAAAATCACTCAATTACAATACTCATGGCAGTGCGTCAAGATACAATTTGGGAACGTTTTTTATCTCCTGTAGTACGTCTTTTGATTGATGAAGAGGGGTTGCGGCGTTACGCTGATAGTATTGACTGGGAAAAAGAGTGCGATCGCTTTCGACGAGATGATGTCATTACTCCCCCGTACTACAGTGGCCAAAACTTTCACGGTATTACAGGCGGATATCTCAACTCCGGTGCAGCAGTTACCTATGATCCCATTACCCAATATGTTCTGCCACCTCATGAGACTATTGTCCGTCAGGCTTTAGTTGATGCCATCAAGGTAAAACCACGACGCATACTTGACTTAGGTTGCGGCACAGGTTCCACTACTTTAATGTTAAAGCAAGCTTTTCCCCAAGCAGAAGTTATTGGTTTGGACTTATCACCTTATATGCTGGTAAGGGCAGAAGATAAAGCTAGAAATGCTGGTTTAGAAATAATCTGGCGACACGGGAATGCTGAAAAAACAGGTTTTAGTGATGCATCCTTTGACTTAGTGACAGCTTCTTTGCTATTCCACGAAACACCAAACGCCGTGTCCCTAGCAATTCTACGGGAAAGCTTCCGGTTGCTAGTAACTGGAGGACAAGTATTAATTCTAGATGGTAATCAAAAGACGCTGCGTCAGTTAGAATGGCTTAATGATGTTTTTGAGGAGCCATATATTCGTGAGTATGCTGCTGGTAGCGTAGACGCGAAAATGGGTGCAGCCGGATTTGAAGCAGTGCGATCGCAGGATGTATGGTGGATAAATCAGGTAACTAGCGGCGTTAAACCAATTGCAACCGAAAATGTCTATCAGTACACACCGATATCAATAGATAATCATGATTTGGAGGGGCTTGGATCTCCAGCATTTGGCATAATGGCATGAGTTTAAAGGCAGTTCTCTTTGATTTTAATGGTGTGATCATTAACGATGAGCCAATCCACCTGCAATTGATAGATGAGATTCTCATTGAAGAAAATCTCCAACCCCAACGAGTCGATGAGCGTCAAGCTTCTTTAGGACGAAGCGATCGCATTTGTTTTCAGCAATTACTCGCTAATCGTGGTAGAGTAGGCAACGAAAACTATTTAACTCAATTGTTGTACCGCAAAGCCCAAGCTTATGCGTTGGAACTAGCAAAAATAGAGAAACTGCCTTTATATCCAGGTGTAGAAGACTTAATATTTCAGGTGCGATCGCGCCAGATAAAAATCGGATTAGTTAGTGGCTCTATTCGCAAAGAAATAGAACTAGTACTCCATCGCGCCAAACTAGCCGAACATTTTAAAATTATTGTCGCGGGTGATGACATCACCACCAGCAAACCAGAACCCGATGGTTATCTACTGGCAGTAAAACAGCTAAATAAAGAATATCCAGAATTGAATCTTCAACCATACGAGTGTTTGGCAATTGAAGATACCCCAGCAGGTATCGAAGCGGCGAAGCGATCGCAAATGCAAGTTGTTGGTGTAGCTAATACTTACCCATTCCATATGCTCCAACGTTGCTGTAACTGGACTGTGGATTATCTCAGTGATTTGGAACTCGAACGGGTGCAGAAGGTTTATTCCCAAAAAGAGCCTCATCCGTCGGTAACTGAATGTTAGAATATTATATGGTGATAATGTATTGAGTTAATGAGTGATATTACTCTTGACTTAGCACAGATTTTGGGGAATTAGCTCAGTTGGTAGAGTGCTGCGATCGCACCGCAGAGGCCAGGGGTTCGAGTCTCCTATTCTCCATTTGTCCTGTAGATTCGCACATTGTATGTCGCATTTCGCAAATTAATCTAGGACTTACGCATTGACAAGAAATACCAAATATGGATACGGTTGAAAGCCACATCTTTCGTAAGGGTTTAGCATTGCTAAACCCCTACAGCGTGGTCTATTTACGATCATAAGGATAATTAATAAAAACCTGAAACGACCTATTTTCGTTAATCCACATCACGGTTAATTTGTATAGTGCGTAAGTCCT
>JBBSCU010000445.1:0-2215 GCA_038249935.1 Chroococcales cyanobacterium | reverse complement strand
GTCTAACGTTCCTGGTCAGCGGCGGCAGATTAGCTTTGCATCACCACCAGAATCTTAATACCGTCCGCTGCACCAGGGTTGTTGGGCTGCTGACAATTTTCGGATGCAAATGACTGTAAGTTTTTGGGATTGCATATACGATTTTGGCATTTTAGTACTATAGTATAGGACGAACTCTAAGTGCGTTTGCAATGGCTCTTCCAAATCCCCTCTACACCACAAACTACGGGGCAGCATATGTTGGCGATTCCCTTTCGCTTCTCGATCAGCTTGAAGATGATTCAATTGATTTGGTGTTGACCTCTCCGCCCTTCGCTCTTCAACGCAAAAAGACATACGGCAATGTGGAGCAAGATGATTACGTTGATTGGCTTCTTGAGTTTTGTAAAAAAGTTTATAGAGTTCTCTCACCAACTGGAAGCTTTGTGCTTGATTTGGGTGGAGCTTATCAAAGTAAACGCCCTGTCCGATCTCTTTACAACTACCGGATTTTAATTAAACTCTGTGATGAATTAGAATTTAGACTTGCTGAAGAGTTTTTCTGGTTTAATCCAGCAAAATTGCCGTCACCCATTGAGTGGGTTAACAAACGAAAGATCCGAGCTAAAGACGCTGTAAATACAGTTTGGTGGTTATCGAAAACTGATAATCCTAAAGCTAACGTAAGTAATGTTTTAGTTCCTTACTCCGATCGCATGAAGAAATTACAAGCCAACCCTCAGAAGTATTACACACCAAAGGAAAGACCTTCAGGTCATGATATTGGTAAAAACTTTGCCACTGATAATGGTGGTGCTATTCCTTCCAACTTATTAGAAATTCCAAACACTGAAAGTAATTCTAGCTATATCCAAATATGTAAATCTGCCTCCATAGCTCCTCATCCTGCAAGATTCCCGCAGAAGTTGCCAATGTTCTTCATTAAATTTTTGACTGAGCCTGAAGATAAAGTTCTTGATATATTTGCAGGCTCAAACACTACAGGATTTGTAGCTGAAGAGCTAGATAGGAAATGGATTGCTTTTGAGGCTGAATCAGCCTACCTTGCTGCTTCAGCCTTTCGTTTTATAGATAAACCCCAGGCTCCCAAGGATGCTCTTTCTCTTTACGAAAATCTTCTGTGTCAACAAGAACCAATCCATCTAACTAACCTAAAGCAATTAGCTATGAAATTGTAAGCTCCAGCATACATCAGCAAATTTCGTTACGTCTGCTCATTTTCTTTGGGATACATCAGTTCACCTTCTTTCTCGATCAACCCTAAAGGAATTTTAGGGTTATTAATTGACTCCATTCCTCCAAGTATTCTAGACTCCCAATAGCTAAATTTAGGTTCTAGTGATGCTGGATTGACCTTATAGATAGCTTTTAATACTATTCCTTCGTAAACAGCAATATACCAAGCTCTCACAGCTCGATACTTTGCAAGAATATCTAAATTAAGGTGGTGATGTGTAGTTACACTTCTACTCAGAAGTTTATTAATTGTTTTTAACTCATACTCATTTTCTTCTGCATCAATTGCGTCATTTCCTTCACGCCCAGGCGATATTCGTAAACCAAGTAGAATTAGTACTTGAAGAACTTTACCGCCGTTGTCTTGAAAAATATCGTTGATACCATACTCATTTGCAAGGCTCTGCAATTCCTGTATGGCTTCAAGTGCCGTTTGTAGACGTTCTAAATCCGAGCGACGCTCTTTAGTTGTGTTAATTGGTTCTTCGACAGGCTCGACAAGGGAAGGAGGAACTACTGGAGTTTGTAATTCACTAAGAAAGCTGGTGCTGACTTCTGCTTGACGAGTAACGTTCATCAAGTACGGTACTGACACATCAAGAGCTTCGGCAATATCTAAAATCGTTTCAAAAGATGGGGCGCGTTCACCGCGTTCTATGTAGCTAACATGCTCAATAGACTTGTTAAGGCGCTCTGCAAGCTGCTCCTGGATGATTCCTCTTTCTCTGCGAAGTGCCTGAACTCTCTCCCCAAAAAGCTGCTTAGCTTCCTCGTATTTTTCAGAAGTCATAGGATTTAAAACGAACCTAAAGTACGTCTCAAATCCTATGGAATGTCTAAGAATAACAGAACGAACTCAAAGTGCGTTTTTTAGTCGTATGCCACAAATAATCTCAAAATGTCCTTTTAATGGCGCTATCTCTACATTCACCGGGACTTTGAAAATGCTGCCCTAACCGATAACCAAAGCAGCCCAACG
>JBBSCU010000444.1:0-2221 GCA_038249935.1 Chroococcales cyanobacterium | reverse complement strand
TTGTTTTTCTTCCCTCAAGCGCATGAGCAAATAGATTGGACACGACAGCCTGAGTTCTTGGATAAGGAATTAGAACAGGTGGTGCGTGATGCGGAACTTGGGAAGCATCTGGCAGATAAGCTCGTAAAAATCTATCTGAAAGATGGTTCAGAAACCTGGGTATTGATCCATGTGGAAATTCAATCCCAGGAAGAGTCTAACTTTGGGAGAAGAATGTACACTTACAACTATCGAATCTATGATAGATATAAGCGCCCAGTAGTATCTTTAGCAGTGTTAGGTGATGAACGTGCCAACTGGCGACCATCTCAGTTTGGCTACGAATTGTTTGGGTGTAGAGTAAATTTCCAGTTCCCAGTGATTAAGTTGGTGGACTACCAACAAAGGCGGTCGGAATTGGAAGTTAGCCGTAACCCCTTTGCTCTGGTTGTGATGGCACACCTAACAGCATTACAAACGCGCGATGATAGGTTACAACGCAAGCAACAGAAACTAAACTTAGTGCGGAAATTGTACCAGCAAGGATTTGAACGTGAAGATGTTCTAAACTTGTTAGCTTTTGTAGACTGGATGCTAACGTTACCATTAGATTTAGAAGCAGAATTTAAAACAGAAGTAGAACAATTGGAGGCAGAGCAGAGTATGCAGTACGTAACGAGTTTTGAGCGAATTGCTCGAAGGGAAGCTTTATTAGAAGGAATTGAAGTAGGTTTAAAACTGAAATTTGGTACGCATGGGTCAAGCCTATTACCAGAAATTTCAACAATTGAGGGTGTGGAGCAGTTGAGAGCAGTTCTTACAGGACTGGAAGCAGCCAGCACAATTGAAGAATTGCGCCAAATTTACCAGTCACCCACAACAGACACGCAACCAGAAGTTTAGCTAGCCGCCACCAGCCAATCGCACACCGCAGATTTACACCCATACTGAAAGTTAACCAGAAGTTTAGCCACTTGCCCAGATATGCATTCAGTGTAAAGCTCACCATCAGCAACGCCGACAGCCTCACCAAGCTGAGAAAGTAGCTGTTGGTAGAACTTGCCAGCACTGTTTAGGTTACAAAATTCTGTAGATGTGATCGCTCCTCTACCCTCCCACAATCCCCAAAAGAGACAGTCTTTCAGCTCCAAGGTCATTTCTTTTGGGCTAGTGAATCACCAATGACCATGAAAATTGCTTTTCCCTCAAAGCGTGGGCTAGAGAGGGATTTTTGGGTATTGGGTGTTAGGGATTGGGTTGCTAGTTTAGATTATTTGCTTTCTCAATTTTAAGTGATCGCCAGCCGCAAGCAGTGGCTAAAAATGCTTTTAAAAACCTCAAAGTAAGAAATATTAGAACTTAGGTTTTTACTTGAATTGCCACAATGGAGTGATATCAAGGTTTTTAGCAACAGATACGGCAATTAAACCTACGCCGGTACGGTTTACACCCATTTGATTTTTGTAAAGCTATCGTAATATTTATTTATATAAAGCAATATTTGCTTACATAAGCAAACTCAAACAAAAGAGTAGGTAATAAAGCGATGAATCAATCCATTGAATTATCTTTAGAACAAGAATTTAGCCTGAGAACTTTTTCTGATCAAGTGCAGCAGATGTCCCGTGAACAAGCTCAAGAGTTTTTGCAGATGCTGTATAAGCAGATGATGATAAGGGAAAAGACTTACCAAGAATTGCTCAAACATCAGTGGGAAGTTGGTTCAGATTCAATCTTGGGCTAAAACAAACCTTGCGAAGTTACTTTAAGCGACGGACAAGACAACGAACACAGAATTATTTTTTTTAAGGGAATGTTGCGGTAAGGCAATAGAGATTATTTGCTCCAAACTGGGAAAGTGCTTGCATAACCGACTCACATTTTCGGTTTTAATCGACAGCAGAATATAAAGAAGGCAATTGGTGTGAGTCCTGTGGAGATACTGACTTTTTGGTAAGGGATTAAAATAAAAAACAGTAGAAGTGACTGAATCGTTCGCTTGAGAAAAAACACTTATAGTGTGGAAATGTCCAAAAATAAATCAGCCAAAAAACAAAAACCAAATGGATTTGACAGCCAATTTAAACAATTAAGGATTGGACAATTTTATCGCTCAATGTCCCAAAAATATGGAGTTGGTTGCGTTGTGATTAATTATTTAGCTCACCCGGCAACAGGTGATTTATTCAAAGTAGCAACCTACGCATTACCCACTAGTAATGATTTACTGCCAATGGATAGA
>JBBSCU010000443.1:0-2258 GCA_038249935.1 Chroococcales cyanobacterium | reverse complement strand
TCTGAATGAAATTGCACCATAACGTCAATGTCGCTACTAGGGCAAAAGTCATCGCGCAGGACGGAACCAAAAAGAGCAAATTCTGTCACCTGCCAGTTGTGACAAAACTCAGCAATTTGTTTCATCGGTAGTTCGATCGCCGCAATCGTCATGTCAATTTCACCTCTAAGGCTTTAAGCGGCTGGTTAATCCAAGCTGTTGCAGTGCTTCATCGGCTTCGTTGGTGTAGCCTCTCGCACGCGAATTGCCCGTTCTACCCATGTCTCATCGCTCCAAGAACCTCCCATAAAAAACTTGTGGCATAACGTTCCTGGTCAGCGGTTTTGCGGGATCTTTCCTACACAGCAAGCGGTTTCGGGAAATCCGCTGCACCAGGGTTGTTATGCCGTGCTATCCACAATAACAAAGTTATGTTAACCTCACTTCTTTTCGTTAGCGAGTCTTGTCCTTACTAACTTTTTCTTCTTCCAACTTTTCAAGGAGGGAAATAGATCTTTAGGGTTTAAGGATGGAGCTTTGCCCCCAAAAACTATTTGCAGCAAGAAGTTCAGTAGGAACCATGCAAAAGGGACTATATAAATAGTAGGTTCAAGCCAATTCCACCCACCTGGTTGTGCAATGATCCAAGAGCTGAAAGCAAAAAGGGATAACAGAACTCCTAGATAAGAGAGTGACCAAAATCTAGCGAAATCATTAGCAACTTTATCCTCAAGAGAATTCCGTTCGTTTTCCAACATGCTGAAATCAGCTTGAAGGCGATTGAATTCATTCTCAGTAACAATTGCAGTTTCACTTACAATAATTTTGTTTTCTGTATGAGGGGTTTCTGCGAGACAAGTGAATCCGTATGTTTTTCTGTAAACCAAATTATGAATCAAGTCACGTTCATCAAAGTCACGTTTCTTGAACAGCTCAAACGAATATATATCACTAACATTTTTAAATCTTAAAATAGTGTACACATCAACCAAATAGCTTTTAGCAACTGCGGTTACGTCAAATATGTATTTAAATGAGTCAGTAGAATGTATTAAGCTCGAAATCTCTTCTCCTAAAATTTGATAGTCTAAAACTTTAGTTTCAAGCGTCAGTCTCTTCAGATCGTCATATCTTTGACGATCGGCAGGCTCTATTTGAATATCTAAGAGAGTTAGTTGACCATCCACTTTTTTAGGATATTTACTTCTACATAGATTGTCGAGTAAATCAGAGATGTTTTGCCTTAACCTTTCCAACTTTCCAATTTCTGTAGGTATCCTGCCTCGATCTTCTGTTATGCCAACCAGAGTAACCTGACTAAGAGACCTATAATTTGCATTGCAATGTGCAATCACATTAATGTAAGGATCAGGAATCTCAGAGGTTACAAATATATAAAGTTTAGTCTGCTTCATTGAATCATTTTGAGTACCAATTCCTTCACTGGTCAATAAAACCCCTCCCTTGTTTTGCTGTTTGACACTCATGAGGTTAGTAATCGCTTGATTTACACTGTCACCAGCTCCACAGCTCATAGATAAACCAGTGAAGTTATTAAAAATATTTAAGACTTCTTGTAGAAAGGCATAATCATTAACCGTCGCGTCATATTTAATTAGAACGTCATCTCCACCAGCAATTATTAATTCTGCATCTTTTCTTGACTTGATAAAGAGTTCAATTTGAAAAATTGCTAGTTTAATGCTTTCTGATAAATGCGTTGCCTCTTTAACTCTGCCGCTATTTAGCAAATTTTCTATAGCATTACCGATATTATCTCCATCGAAAAATGCATACCTCACTGTTCGCATCTCAAATTTACTGAATGGGTTTATGAGAAGTTGCATATCAAGGCGCAATCCATGACAGTCTATTTTTGGCAAGTTACCCATTTGTAACACTAGAAGCAATACCCCATCAATAACTTCTCGCTGCTTTGTATAGAACACAGTCAGATGAGTTTTTGGCTGTGCCTCAACCGAGGACTAAGCGGCATAACAACTGAATTATACGGAAAGTTTCTGTATAGCTCCCTAATTTGGGCAGATACCCCGAAAGAACCATTGGGGTTTACGATGTCATGGTGTTGAGATGTTGCATAAGTACCTATGAAACGTAACTGGACGATCGCGCTTGTTGCTGTGTTGCTATCAGGTTTGGGCGTTGCCTGTTCCCCTCAGCCCCCAGCCGCTAATGCACCTGAAGCGACAAAAGAAGCGGCAACGAAAGCCGTGTTTACGATCGGAGCCATTCCCGATCAAGATCCGGAGCAGCTTCAG
>JBBSCU010000442.1:0-2261 GCA_038249935.1 Chroococcales cyanobacterium | reverse complement strand
CCGCCTCAGAATGAATTCTGAGTCTAATAGCGAAAGTCGTCTAAAGGCGACTGAGAAAAGGTTATAGTCCGTTTTAACGGACTTTAGCTATTAGCCTGGAACTTTAGTTCTGGGCGGTTTATGTCTAGAATGAAATAGCCCTGGGTCTGAATCCCCCATTTTTTTGTTCTGACTCCTGACTCCTGACTTCTGCATTCTTCTTCAATCAGAGGTATTTACATACTCCATAACCCGATTTTTTCCTGTTCGCTTGGCCTCAAGCATCGCTTGATTTGCCAGATTCAGAAAATCTTTAACTGTAATCTCTGGTTCTGATACAGCTATTCCAAAAGAAGCGGTGATCCTTTCGAGGATCTGATCGCCGTCCCTCAATTGCATTTGTTCAACATCTACCCTTAGTTTTTCTACTCGCTTCCTGAGCGTTTCTAGTGTCATATTAGGCATCACAATTACAAATTCTTCACCACCCCATCTGCAAGCAATATCAAAGGAGCGAATAGATTTTAACAGCAGTTTTGCTAATCCCTGAATAACAATGTTGGCAGTGAGATGCCCATAGCGAGAGTTGTAAGATTTAAAGTTATCTATATCAAGGAAAATAACACTAAGAGGTTGTCCCGACCGTTCAGCTTCCGCTAGCCTCTGTTCCGTTATGGTTTGCAGATAGGTTGAATTAAATAGTTGGGTCATCCCATCCCGTAAATTATCATGGGTTAGACGTTGTTTTATCAATAGATTATTCAGTGCAAACCCTAAAGTTCTAGCAATAATCTCAGTAATTTGTTGATCTTCGGGACTGATTTCTTCAAGCGCATGGATGTGTAAAATCCCAACTTCTTCGCCTTGTCCAAACAATGGAACACACAAATGTGCGCCGCTAACAGGTTGTATTAAGTGGCTGCACATCAATCCTGAGTCGCCAAGCGATAAAAGATTAAATTTCCCTCTCCGCAATGCCCAACAATCAGATTGTGAAAATATTTCTTTACTGCTTATTTGACCTCCCCAAACACTATTCATCTGAACATAATTCTTGGAATTAGGAATTATACAGATACAACCACTCATATTAGGAAATAGCTTGGAACAGGTTAAAGCGGCCACTTTATACACCTCATTTTCAGACTCGCAGGAATAAAGCATATCCGCCATATCTGAGAGATAGATAATTTCTCGTTTTTTTGCCTCGAATTCCAGTGTTTTTTCTTCTAGCTTCCGATTTAGGTCAGTGAGCGATCGCTGTGCTTCTATAGATTCTGTAATATCAATACTAATCCCACCAATGCGGCGATCGCCCGTTGCGTAATCGCTAAACGGAAACTTAAACGATAACCAGTAGGACGGCTGATCATTAGCACGTGTCTTTGTCTCTTCAATCACCTTCAAGGGGCGTAGAGTCTTCAAAACGATTTGATCGTTTTCCATTATCCGCCGCCCCTCTTGTGGATCTGGCAAGAATTCACTATCCGTTTTCCCCAACCATTCTTGTGAATTTACCGAAAATCTAGTCTGTACCTCCTGGTTGTAGTAGAGCATTCTAGATTGCTCATCTTTGATATAGGCTGCAAATAGACCTTGATCTAGAAATAGCCGTTGCATCTGTTGACTACGTTGAAGTTCGCGGTTATCTTCTTGATATTTAGCGATCGCCTCGACAATTTGATAAGCGGTTGGCATCAGGTAGAGTAAGGCAGACAAGGAAACAAACGCTGTTAAATCGAGTATGCCTAAGTGCAGTAGCGACACTGCCGAATGTGGCTCAAAGACCGCCAAAAGGTGATGAAATCCGCAAAATAGGACGAATCCACCTGATAACAAAAAGGCTAGCCAAAATTTAGAAGGGATAGTTGCCTTCGTTTTGGCAAAGAAAACCCCTATTACTATAGGGATGCCAAAGTAAGAAAATGCAGTGATGCCATGAGCAATTATGCAATTCCAGTGAATAGGCTCCATTGCTGACCTGATATTAATATTTCATCCGTTTCACTATAATTCTGGGCAGGCTCAAAATGTAAGAGGACAAAGGATGAATTCAGTTCGTGATATGTTAATTTCACAAAAGTTCTCATGAGAACTTTCTGAAAGGCTGCTCATTTCACCCCCTTACAAACCTGACTCACCAAGTGAGTGAGTTCGGGCAAAATCAATTTTTCCATCGCCAGTTGCACAGCATTACTAGAACCAGGAAGCGAGAAAATTAATTTATTTTGATAAACACCAGCAATAGCACGAGAGGCGATCGCCCGCGAACCAATTTCTTG
>JBBSCU010000441.1:0-2263 GCA_038249935.1 Chroococcales cyanobacterium | reverse complement strand
GCTAGTGGCATCTATAGGTTGGATCTTCAAGCTTTAAGCGATCGCCCGCAAAAAGGAAGATGTAATCCAATGAAGTACCATTTGCTGTTAGGTTTCGAGGACTCAACTTAACTTACGGTAAGGGGCGATCGCACTCATCGGCCTAACGTTGCCCATCCCCCACCGCACATGGACTTAAACTTCTAACCAGTAACCTTTCGGCGGTCGGCGTGCATGGGCGTTGTTAGGCTGCGTCTACTTGCTCCAAGGAATTTATGAGCATGGTGCGTTCCCAAGCATCTATCGGTGGGGTGGTAGGAGTTACAGTAGGAAACGCACCCTATAAGATCGTCGATCGCACTTTGATTACCAACTGCCCCAGCACAAAAGTCATAACACCAGAAAAAACCGTTAGAAATAGTGTCATCATTTTTGGTTAAAAACCTTTGTTATTGTAATTGACATCTCCGTATTTCAACTTCCAGCGTTTTTTGGCTTTGCTGTTCATTCTCATTTTTATATGTACGATTGATGTGCAAGTGGCAAGCAGTATTTTACTGGCTCGAAGTAACGGCAGATTGCTATTAGTACAAGCAATGAGCATATTGCAAAGTACAATAGCAAAGATTAAATCCCAAACAATCTGATATATGGTGTTCCAAATGAAATACCAAGAAGCAAAAACTTTGAGTTTTCCAGGAAGCCTGCGTTTCTCAATGATTTTTCTTTGGCTTGGAACTTCTTCAAATTGAAGATCTTTGTTCTTTTGAGGCCGTTTAGTTGTTTCAATCTGATTGGCAATTTCCACTATCGCTTTAGCCTTATTCTCAACCCCTCCAGCAATAGCTAATGACTGGCATATTGAATTAAGAGATATTTGCATTTTTCCATGTGTAGCTTCTTTGAAAAACTGCTGCTGGAGTAAGAATTCTGTTATGGCTTGTATCGAAGCGTCAAAATATTTCCCTGGAAAATTGCTTCTCAGATACTCTAATAAACGACCAATCTCCTGCTCCTTTCCTTCTTGATATAGATGTGAAAAAACAAATTTACTGCGGACAATCATCCCAAAAGCTTGTGGATTGTTGCTAGAAACACACTCACTGAGTGTAGCAACAAAGTCAGGACTAAACCTATCTTCCAACTTTGAGTTCTCAATTGCCTGAGCGACCCTAACCTCAATATTTTCTTCTTCTAGTAAAAATTTTGCACCACTATTCAAAGCATAAGGAAGCGTTATCGAACCATTTGACGATTGCCTTTGAAATTCATGCTGAGTGAGAAAATCTACAAGTGCATCCGTTACCAAATGCGGGTATATGCCAGAAAAATTCTCCTCGACATATTTGCCAAACCTATTCCAATCGGAAGTTTTACCCTTCGCGTACAAGTGAAATCTAGATATTTCAGACTGGCATAACCTCTTAAAGCCCTCAGTATCTTTATTTTTTGCACATTTCTGAAGAGCTTGAATTGTAAGAGAACTAAGGAGCTGATCGTTTGAATCCTTATAGTCACCGTTCATAGTTTAGTCTCTAATGTATCTCATTTGAATCAACAACCTACCGTGAGCGGACGGTGCAGAACGCTGTTCCACATTGCAAGATTTCAAGAATTCGCTGTCGAGCAGCGGGGAAAGCACCCTTATAGATTCAAACTACTTTATTCAAATACTAGCAGAACGTTTTAGGCTACTGCCCCAACCGAGGGCTTGCGGCATAAATTGTTATTAAGCGGAAAGTTTCCTCAGATTCACCCCAAATTGTGTGTGTAGGTAGATTTTCCTTGCGATCCTCCTAGATCAGGTGGATCTGAGGAAAATTTCTTCATGTTATGCCGAACCGGGTGGATCTGGGCAAGGTTTCCACATATCTTCATCTGTGTATGGATAAGACCATGAGTATCATTAATCACATACCTGTCATCATGACCGAATGGTGATGGAACTGCACCTGAAAAAGCTGCTAGATCAAGTGAAAAACGCGATTCGGCTCAAGCATTATGCTTACTGTAGCGAAAAAATACATGCGCAGTGGATTCGGCGCTATATTTTTGTTCTACAGCAAGGCAAGTCCTTGGGGCTGTGGGCTTGCCTGTGAAAGTGATTGATAAGGCTGAATCACCAATTGGCAATTTTAGGGGTTGACTATGCGGCTGGTATGCCCGTATTCTTGCTAACTAAGGTTGTCAAACGACTACGAAGTCGCGCAGCCCGTTTCGCTCCAAAAAACTAGCACCGCCCAATGCTGTCAACACCAACATTGAGCGGCTAACCCCCACCTGT
>JBBSCU010000440.1:0-2376 GCA_038249935.1 Chroococcales cyanobacterium | reverse complement strand
CCTTTAACTGACTACTGCTTCAGCTTTTTCCTTAACTAGAACATAAGGCTTTTCTGCACCTTGTGCTAGATATTCTGCTAACTGATTTTCGATTTGATCACGCACAATTTGGCGATACTCTAGAAAATGCTCGTTGTGGGCACAAGCAGCGATGTAATGCTCAATAACTCCTGGGTTACGCTTGAGAATACTGACTAAATGATGCCAGAACTTCCAGCGAGTTTCTCGTTTGATTCCTTGCCGCCAAATTACAGTCAGCAGCGCTCTAATAACTATCCACTCTGGCATTTTAGCTGGGGCTTTCCAACTCGGCAAACCCATCATTAAAAAGCAGCGATAGGTGCGATCTAAATATTGCACTGGGTCGTATAAAGTACAAAACGCCTCAACATATTCCCGTGCAAGTTCTTCCAGTGGACGGGTAGGCAAGAAGTTCATCAATGTTGTTTGGTTGATGTTACCATCTTGGTTTTCTCGCAGTCGTCCTTCTTTTTTCAGGCGATGCCAAAGCGCCGTGTTTGGTAACGCTTGCAACATAGCAAAGGTGGTAGAGGGAATAGCTGCTGCTTCAGCAAAGCGGACAATACGATCGCCAGCACCTACTTTTTCGCCATCAAACCCGATAATAAACCCAGCCATTGGGCGCAATCCCGCTTTGGTGATGGTTTCCACTGCCTCGGTTAGAGAATTGCGAGTATTTTGAAACTTCTTGGTCATCTGCAAACTATCCTCATCCGGCGTTTCGATTCCCAAAAACACCGCCGAGAAACCGCACTCAACCATCAACTTTAACATTTCTGAGTCTTCTGCTAAGTCAATTGAAGCTTCAGTGTCAAATCGGAAGGGATACTTATGTTCTGCCATCCAGACTTTTAACTCTTTGAGCAACAATTTTACATTCCGTTTGTTGCCAATAAAGTTATCATCCACCATGAATACACCCCGCCGCCAACCCAATTCGTAGAGGTAATCTAACTCTGCTAACAATTGTGCTGGGGCTTTGGTGCGCGGTTTGCGCCCGTAGAGAACAATAATGTCGCAAAATTCGCACTGGAAGGGACAGCCGCGCGAAAACTGCACCGACATCATGTCATAGGCATTCAATTCTAATAAGTCAAAGCGGGGTATTGGTGTACTGGTTACATCAGGTTTTTCTGTGGCGCGGAAAGTACCAGATGTGTCTCCCCGTTGAATTGCCTCAATAAACATGGGCAGAGTAATTTCCCCTTCATCCAAAATCAGAAAATCTGCACCAACATTTTCAACTTCGTGAGGTACAGAGGTGGGGTAGGGTCCGCCGACTGCGACTAGCTTGCCACGCCGCTTTGCTTCTTGGATTTGGTCAAGTAAATCTTGTTTTTGGACAATCATCGCCGAGAGAATTACTACATCTGCCCATGCCCATTCTGCTTCTGTTGCTGGGCGGATGTTGCGATCGACTAGCTTGAATTCCCATTCTTGGGGCAGAATCGCCGCCACTGTTACTAAACCCAGAGGTGGTAATAAAACTTTGCGATCAACTAACTCCAAGATTTTTTCATATGACCAAAAGGTTTTGGGAAATATTGGATACACTAATAAGATTCGCATTAAGTATCAATCCTCACACTTTGATTGTTATCCCACTCTAACGAAAATAAAGACTTATTGACTTTTTATTAAAGTTGTCTTATTTTACCATTGATATTTTTACCTGAACGGGAATCAGACGGGAAAGAGGTAATTTTTCATTCTTCCCTATGCCTGTAGCTTTTTTAAACGCAGAGGAACGCAAAGTTTGAGCGATATATCCTCCATACAATACGTTATTTTTCTGCTAATTTTTTACAAAGGTTGTCAAAAGCCACAGGTTATATCCAATTTTTAGCACGTTCAACGCCGCTAATCTTCAAAACATCACTCATGGTTGCACAGTAATTTGGCAAGCCGAAACTATCGGGATTAATCGCTTTTTCATAGGTGAAATGCCGATAGCTCATGCAAAATCTGTCCCAAGCGGCCATCTGAATGCGGAACAGAACAATAATCAAATTAGCTAACGCTAAAGATATGGGAATGCGAAAGTAAATCTTTTTGCCTAAATAAGCGCAAACTTCTTCTATTGCTTGGTTAGCAGTTAATTGTGACTGACCTAAAACAAGCCGATGTGGTTGATCATTTGTAGGAGGATGATCAATTAAATATCGCACTACAGTAGCAATGTCTCGTCCGTGGATAAAGTGAAAACTGCCATCTGCTTCTAAAAAGCGAATCAAATTAATATATTTCGTAACTTCTGGAATACCAGATGTGAGATGAGAATAGGGTTTGTTGGTATCACCGCCGACTACTAAAGTGGGGAAGAGTGTGGTAATTTTGGGTGCGATCGCTAATTTT
>JBBSCU010000439.1:0-2434 GCA_038249935.1 Chroococcales cyanobacterium | reverse complement strand
TGGTGCTAATGATGGTGCCAATAATCGATTCAGGGATGCCGACCATAAAATTTAACCCCAAAGTGCAAAGTCGCGTTGTTCTGACGCTGGTAACTAAAAAGACGATAACCCATAAAGCTCATGAGCTTCGTTAAACACGAATCCTCTCTGATGTCGTTGACACATCCACCTGACGTAACAACGAAAGGCCATCAGGGCTTTGCCAGCAAATAACTTTCCAATCTTAGGATGTGTTAGGCAATAACCTAAACAAATCGCGGGTATTTTATTGTCCCAGCACGCTAGTCTAAAACTACCTACTTTAGTGGGAGGCTTTAGCTGCTACACACTTCTGAAGAGAGGGTTTCTAGGTTCACAAATAAGTAGCATATGGTCTCCCAAGAGTGTGTGTTTGAGTACGAAGCGTCTCTTCATCGGACTTTCAGTCCTGCCCAACCTCTGCACTGAAAGTGCAGAGTGGTTGAGTTTACGCAAAGCCCTAATTAAGCTAATTTCACGCTTACTACACGTTCAACAAATCCGCCAGGAAACCGACTAATCCTACACCTGAATCGACCCACTCTCTGGCTTCACTCCATCCCTTTTGCGCCAAGAGTTCACGGAGTTTTGTGTTTTCATGCACCGCTTGATTCAATTGGTGGTGATACTGCTGAAGTTGGTTTCTCGATTGCTCCAATTGATTTCTCGTCGAGTTAAATTCCATTGACGCCAATCGCCATAAAACAATCACCACCGCCAGCAAGATCGCAAGAATAATATCCGTCAATGTAAAGGCGAGAATTGCCACATGATGCGTGAGCCACGCAATACAATTCGCAATTGCATGACCGATACCTTGAATCCCCTGGCTCAAGCCCTGCCAAAACAAAACAACCATCATCCAGACAGTATTAGACCTGTTGGGAAATAGCGATAAAAATCGCTAAAAGGCTTACACAGATTGGATCTCAGAGATTTTGAATGAAAATCACTGAAACGCTTGCCAGTCATTGGTTTCAAGGATTTTTGGGCTTATTACCCAACAACTCTATTAACTAGTGCAGACATCAACAACCAGCAGCCGTGCAGCAGCCAGATCAGCGCTGTGACAAGCCAATTACAGAAAGCACCGACAGCATTTACAACATTTTGAGCAAGCAAGTAAGCCTGATTCATTGCCGTATAGAAAAATGCGCCCATATTTTCCTCGCTAATGAGTAAGGGATTTGTGTAACCCAGTCCTTATCTATATCAAGGACTATCTCCTGCTATGACATGCCTTGTTTGAGACCTCCCCAGCATCAAACGCAAACCCTGCTTTTATCGGCTACCGAAGTAATGCATAGCCGTTGCGACAAATTCTGCTTCGTTGGAATTTGCTCCTACCAGCACCATCACAGAATTTAAGTTTTTAATGCTCAGTGGAATCAGATACCCCCCAGAATTTTGATAAAATAGATACTGTTGATATCGCACTCCTTCAAGTAGGTAGATCTGCCGTTGAGTCAACGAATTCCGAGGAGCAGGTTGTAGAAGTGGTTCGGCAACAGCTGCACCGAAGCCAAAAGCTGCTGTGAGCATATCGAGCATTTTGGGCAAGATTCGTGCTGCTTTCCCAGCGCCACCACGAGCAAGCAAAACTCCCTGCGCCTGTACTGGATAGGCAGTGCCCAGAATGGCGAAGGGTAGGACTACTGGCATTGCTACACTAATGGATAGGCAACAAAGTAAGGCTTTTTGGGACAGACTATTCGAGGACAGTTGAAATGGTTTCATGATGAAATCCTTATTTTCAATGGTTAGATCAACACGGATTGGTTTCATTGATGAATCCCCTGTCGATATGCAGAGAGCCATACCTTTAACGATGGGGAATGGACAAACGCAGGCTTAAGAAACGGCTAGTCCACACTGAGAACCGCTACCAGGGCGGTCAGCATGCTCTCGCCTGATTGACCAGGGTGTATGCCTTGTCCCTTGATGCAAGGCATAGCCTCTATGTCACCAGGGTCGGTAGCCAATGCATTTTTTATCTCAGTGTTTTGCTGTTTCATCGCTTTTGTTCCCTAGGCAATAAGTTGGCAGTCAAGGCATTGTCTTAGCATCTTTCCTCCTTGTGGTTAGGGCAAAGGCGCAGGGAATGCGCCTTTGCCTCCTGGAGTAGTAGGAGATTGGCCTTTAGCCAGCGGCTGCCACCACGCTGAGAATCGCTACCAGAGTGGCACGCAGAAACTCCCATTTGCACCCAAGCTCACAGAGACGGGATTGTCCGCCTCTATGTAAGTGATGCAAAGATGAGAATCTCCTCTTGTCAGTAGCAATTCGTTTTCAGTCATGGTTTTCGCTCCTTACGTAATTGACTTGTTGCGCACTAGCTAGCTGAATTAGCAACGATCCGTTTCCGGTCATGTTTTTTGCTCCTTACGCAGTTGGTTCGACAGGCATCTGGCTAGGA
>JBBSCU010000438.1:0-2469 GCA_038249935.1 Chroococcales cyanobacterium | reverse complement strand
CTCACAAGCTTGAGTGAAAGAAGGGGCAGAGATTTTGTTTTATTTTGCCGATGCTAATTTATCAGCGATGCGTGTAGTTTCTGGCAGCCGATATTTTGGTGTACAGCGTAATACATAGTCAATTGCTGTCGGCAAACTAACTCAATGACCACTGGAAATGTACAGAGGTTTTACTCCTGTGCGTGTGCGTAAAACTGCCCCAATGGTTTCACCCTTATATATCAGTGGTTGCTGGCTGCCTTTAGTTTCTGCCAATTCTTCATGCTTACCTACCAACAATGATTTAGCTACACCAATTGTCGGCATATCTATAAGTAACCCTAAATGGCTAGCTATACCTAATCTACGGGGATGAGCGATTCCCTGACCATCACACAGGATGATATCTGGTGTAATTTTAATCTTTTCTAGGGCATTGAGGACAGCTGGAATTTCTCGAAATGAGAGAAATCCAGGAATATAAGAAAAGGTTGTAGGACGGTGTGCTAGGCTTGTCTTGATTACTTGCAAATCAGGAAAACTCAGTACTGCGATCGCTGCACGGCTAATGGTTCCATCAGCTTCAAAACCCATATCCACTCCAGCAACATACTGAATAGGTTCTTGCAGTTGATCCTCAGTAATTACTTGATATCGCAGCTTTTCTTGGATAATTATGGCTTCTTCCAGAGTTGAAGGCCAAGCATGATCTCGATCAAACTTCATATTTAAAATTGTAATTAAACTGATTAATATTAATCCTGTGAATTTGGCAAGTACATTAACAATTCAAAATTTAAAATTAAAGATATTTTAGCCCAGGTTGGCTGATATCTTGCATCATCATGTTACTTCAGGCTGTCAAGAGGGAATCCTGAGAATATAAGTTTATTTTCCTAGTTTTCTCTTTTACTGGTTATGACACAGCCGAATATTCTAAAACTTGCAAAACAGGGAGATCCCCAGGCGATCGCATTTCTGATGAATCGCCACCTGCACGCCAAAGGAATCACTGCAAAAGTTGCCTTCAAAGATACTTCCTTAGAGGTAATACTAGAATCTGCCAAAGTACTAAACAAGCAAATCTTAGTTGCATTTATCCGCAAAGGGTTAACAGCTTTAGGGGCTGCATCTGTTGAAAGAGTGAAAGTTTACGGACAACAAACGGGTGAGGATTTTCCGGCTTGGAGTAAAGAGTTTAATCTAGGCATAGCAGAAGATAATGAACAGTCTTCCAGCAATCCTCAGATTCTAACTGTTTCTATTAATTTAAGTGGCGATACTGCACGGGAATTAACAAATCATGATTTTGAAATTATTGCTAATAAAATAACAACTGATATTTTATCATCTTGTAATTATGTTTTTATTCAAAAAGTAAGTATTAGTAATGGTAGCTCTGTGATTACAAAGCAACGTTAGTATTTAACTTGATTTATAAGCTAACAGTACACAGAGATTTTATTGGCTGGGTTATAGACAAGTTAAAAGAGGAAGGAATCTCAGCCAAAAGAACAACTGGTAACGACCCAAAGGGTAATATATTGATCATTAAACCAGAAGACGCTC
The DNA here is from genome assembly GCA_038249935.1 of Chroococcales cyanobacterium. Taxonomy (GTDB): domain Bacteria; phylum Cyanobacteriota; class Cyanobacteriia; order Cyanobacteriales; family Nostocaceae; genus Nostoc. The sequence goes on along the minus strand of JBBSCU010000438.1, from coordinate 921 downwards.
CACGAGTAAAAGAGATAGTTTGCAATTTCAAAAAAAGAATATCAGGATGGAACTAACCGACTTAGGAAGTTACAAGAATTGCTAAAATGTATCGAAAACGAACATTATCTATATCTTCAACGAGTCTAGTTAATAGAGAAAAAGCAGCGCGATCGCACCTCAAAGCTAAACTAGAAAAAGCAGTGCGTAGCTTGCCGTCGTAGACATCGCTCGACTATCTTTATCAAAATAAAACCCTATGAAGACCAAAACCTTAACTGCCATTCTTCACAAAGAAGAAGATATGTATGTTGCTGAATGTCCTGAAGTCGGCACAGTTGACCAAGGTGAAACAATTGAAGAAGCCCTTGCTAATCTTAAAGAAGCTACAAGACTATACTTAGAAGAATGTCCTTTGCTCGACACTGATGCCAGTCCCAGATTTGTAATGCTAGAGGCAGTTTTAACACACCGGAAGAAGTGGATAAGTTTATTCGCCAAGAAAGAGATGCATGGGAATTCTAGATGCTCTCAATTATTTTTATTTAACATAAGTAGAAAATATCTCTAACTTTTGATTATTTCACTCTTTAAATAATTCACTCGCCAGAAAGATGTAGACAAGCATACCAAATGTCTATTTTAGTAAGTACGAGATGGAAATAATTTTTGAGGTTAAATATAATGGTTCTTTACAAACTAGAAGATTTTGAGCCTAGCTACCGTGACTCCTTTGATGGTCAGGATATTAAAGGGCTTGGGGTTTATACACAAGGAACTGACGAAAAAGTTGGTACTGTCAGCGATGTTTTAGTTGATGAGGAAGGTCATTTCCGTTATCTAGTCGTAGATTTAGGCTTCTGGATTTTTGGTAAAAAAGTGTTGCTACCGATTGGCCGTTCACGTATAGATTATAACGTTGATCGCGTCTACACCGTTGGT
>JBBSCU010000437.1:0-2497 GCA_038249935.1 Chroococcales cyanobacterium | reverse complement strand
CACTATACCCTTGCCAATTGTCCGTATTCGCAACACTGCTACAACAGCAGGGCAAACGATTTGCTTACCCTGTGATGTGGCAATTTTGATGTGCGATCCAGAGTGGAAAATCAAAACTGAAGCAGAAATATTAGTCTTTATTCACCGCGCTGATGAAGACTTTTCTGATTTGTTAGGACGTTGGCGACAAACCCAAGTTTGGCTAGACAATGATTATGAGTGGTTGATGCCTCTCCGCCATAGTCATATTTTGAGTGAGGGTTCTAATATCATATATCCTCTATTTGTCGTTTTTAGTGAAACTTTAGAACGCATCCAAAGAGGACTTGTGGGAGCCGAACTTCCATTCATTATGCAAACACCAGATTTACTGCTTGAGGAAAATTTCACAGATATTTTCTCTCCAGAAATCCCACTAGCTTAGAAAAAGTTAGGAATTAAGAGTTTGAAATTGTAAATTTTAAACTCAAGTTTAAGTTTTTAACTCCTAACTCCTAACTCCTAACTCTTACCTAACAAATTGGGGCATAATTTCGGCAGCAGTGAATATTCCATAAATGCCGCGTTGGTGCAATTGTCTACCAGCTTTGAGATAGCCGAAAGCTGGCCCGCAGACATTGGCTGCCATACTGGTTTCATCTCCCAGAGTAAAGGTATGAGTAGAAATCTTCCCTTCAAAGGTACGCCCTGTTACCTTAACGTTGGTGCTGAGGGGCTTTTTGGGATTGCGAGTATCAACTACACCACCAACAGTAACGCGATCGCGATCGCAAATTCCCGCTACTTCTAACATGACATCATCAGCGTGTTCCATATTAGTCAAGGTAAGCACACCATTAGTTTTATCTAGTAGTGCTTCTACTTCCGCGTCAGTCATCGCTTTAGCAGTTTCCACTGTATAACCAGGCATATGGCCAATGTCTTCTCGCACGGTGGCACGGTAAGCTTCCCAGTTAGCAATTCCCACCCCGAAGGTGATTTCGACTTGATGAATTTCGGCGTAGCTTTGGGCGGCTAAAGCGGCGGCGGCGGTTAACAATCCCGGAGTTGCACCACAGCCGGTCATATAGGTAATCCCGGCTGCTTCCAGTTCTTCTTTCATCGCCAGGAGTTGTTCTACAGCAGTGGTGCGCTTAATCGCATCCACTAGCACCCCACGCCAACCAGATTTGATAAACTCCTTGGCTACAGTGGGAATAAAGTCATTTGGCAAGTTGGGTAAAGCCAGAAAATACCCATCCACGGGTTGAGCTATTTCAATTAAATCCTGAATACTTTGATTTGTTAAGGTACCAACTGGCTCTAAATGACCTACCGAACCTTGAGACTGGTAGGTTGCAATAGATTCTTTAGTATTTAAACCCTCAGCAGCGTAAGCGTAGCCTTTTTGATCTGCTGCTGCGACTAAAATCATTTCCCGTTTGCCAGCAAGTAGCTTGGCGGCTGCTTGTCCTAGTCCGCCAAAACCCAGTACTCCCACGCGGATAGCTGGCGAAATATTTAGAGAATTTTTGACTTTTTCGGAATTCATAATCAATTAGTTAAGTTGAATCAAAAGCCTTTAGCATTCGGCATCTCAGCTTCCGGCTTGTAACTGGTGGCTGATGGCTGATAGCTCAAAGCTATAGAGGTTAATTATGATTCATTATCCTGGGTTATTTGGCTGATTGATATTTTTTTATGTAAGCTACTTGGACAGTATCAAAAATTAATTTTCATCAAAAACTTGCTAGGATAATCAATAGATGAAGAAATGTTCAGAATGCCTACTGCTGAACAACTAGAGAGTTTGTACCGCATCGCCTATCAACTGACGTATGTTATGCTTCAGCCCATACATCTTGTTTGTGTTGACAATCGCACTGGCAATGTGTATTTATTAGCTGGCTATAGCGAAGAACTGGAGTTTCAAATTCTACCCAACGGGGAGTTTGCTGATGAGCCGCGTTAACTATGATGCAATGTCTAATGCCGAGTTGAGAGAGTATTTTCTCAAACATCGTAAAGATCAAGCTGCATTTCAGGCGTACTTAAACAGAATTAACCAACGTCCACTCAGAATTATTGCATCTCTCAACGACCCTGATTTTGATGAAAAGGTTCAGGTAGCTATTCGTCAAAAGTTAGAAGCCTCAAGAAATAGTAGTAACCAGCCGTTTAACACAGCATTGAAGCCGAAAGACCAAGATTGATCACAGTCTACCCATCGCTCGCAAGTTCTTTATGTCCTGTTCAAAATCCTCGACCCCATAATGCACTGAAATTTGACGACTTGCGAGTAGATGCTGAAATGCTATACGATTCATACCTGCAAATCGGCTGGCTTGAGCAAGGGTTAACTTTTCTTTTTGAAAGAGCATGACTGCAATTTCCTGCTTCATTTCGCCTTCAGTCATCCGAGTTGCGGTTAATATTTCATTAGGAATGACGACGCTCATAATTACAATCCTCTCTATCACTACTATTCTAAGCAGCTTGGCGATCGCCAAGTAATAAT
>JBBSCU010000436.1:0-2497 GCA_038249935.1 Chroococcales cyanobacterium | reverse complement strand
GGGAACCGGAATCAAAGTCCCCCTTTTTAAGGGGAGCCACTGCGTTGGGCGGGTTTCCCGACTTGAAGCACGTGGCGTGGATTTAGGGGGATCTAGAACGTTTTGCTACCAACAAGAAGACTTTTCAAACATTCTTTAAGCACCATCGCCGCCATAAGAATAAATATACTTTGTTAAAGTATTATTCTCTAGCTAAATTAGTTAAAGGCGGCAATAGCTGTTTTGGCAACGATGTAAATTTGATGTCAGCAGCAATTCCCAGATAATTTGTCCATCCTCAATTAATAAATTTTGTCACAGCTTATGAACCCTGCCCTAACACAAATTGGCGCTCAAATGTCTAATCTGACTGGCGTAAGAGCAATCATGAAGGATATTATCGAAACATTACGAGCGGGTGCAGGGCAGCAATTTATTAATTTGAGTGCTGGTAATCCGTTGATTTTGCCAGAGGTAGAGCAATTGTGGCGGGATTGTACTGCACAGCTTTTGGCTAGCCCAGAATATGGTGAGGTAGTTTGTCGCTACGGTTCAAGTCAGGGCTATGCACCATTAATTGAAGCGATCGCTAATGATTTTAACAAACGCTACGGGTTAAACTTAAGCGAACGCAATATTCTCATTACTCCTGGTAGTCAAACTCTCTACTTCTACGCTGCAAATACCTTCGGTGGCTACACTCCCAGTGGCGAGTTAAAACAAATCGTTTTGCCCCTCAGTCCTGACTATACAGGTTACGGCGGTATCTGCTTAGTACCAAAAGCCTTAATCGCCTACAAACCAACTCTCGATATTGATGTAGCTGCCCACCGATTTAAATATCGCCCCGACTTCAGCCAATTGTCGATTACAGAAAATACAGGTTGTGTTCTCTTCTCTCGCCCCTGTAATCCCACTGGTAATGTCCTCACCGATGATGAGGTGAAAAAGATTGCTGCCCTAGCTGCGCCTTACAATGTGCCCGTGTTAATTGACTCGGCTTATGGACTTCCCTTCCCAGCATTGAACTTTACCGACATGACACCAGTATTTGGTGATAACATTCTCCACTGCATGAGTTTATCGAAAGCGGGATTACCAGGAGAAAGAATTGGTATTGCGATTGGGGATGAAAAGTGGATTGAGGCGCTGGAATGTTTCCAGGCAAATATAAGTCTCCATTCTTCACGTTACGGCCAAGCGATCGCTGCCCTTGCAATTAATTCTGGTGCTTTGGTGGAAATTTCTGAAACTGTCATCCGTCCCTTTTACCGAAATAAATTTACAGTTTTAGAAACCAACTTAGAACAAGCGATGCCCAAGAATTTACCTTGGTTTCTCCATCGTGGTGAAGGAGCAATTTTTGCTTGGCTGTGGTTAGAAGATTTACCCATTAGTGACTGGGAATTTTACCAGCGACTAAAGCAAGTAGGTGTAATTATTGTACCTGGAAATAGCTTCTTCCCTGGTTTAGAGGAAGAGTGGACGCACAAGCATCAATGCTTCCGCATCAGTCTCACCGGCAGCGATGAGGAGATTGCCACTGCTATGAAACGTTTAGCAAAAGTAGCTGAAGAAGCTTATCAACGTGCCGTTGTGAGTGCCTGATTAGGGGGAGTGGGGAGATGAGGGGACGAGGAAAATAACCATGCCCAATAACAAATGACAAATGACAAATGACAAATAACAAATAACAAATGACAAATGACAAATGACAAATGACAAATCAGATGATTGGTTAGAAATTGGTAAGATTGTCGCTCCTCAAGGATTGTCTGGAGAATTACGGGTTTATCCTGTATCTGACTTTCCCGAAAGATTTGAGGTGCCGGGAAAACGTTGGTTGTTGCGTTTGGGTGAAACCGAACCACAACCAATTGAATTATTGACAGGACGTTATATCAGTAACAAAAACTTATATGTAATCAAACTAGCTGGTGTGGAAAATTGTGATCAGGCAGAGGCGTTGCGCGGTTGTAAGTTGATGGTGCCAGCAAGCGATCGCCCCCAATTAGACGAAGATGAATATCATGTCCTCGATTTAATTGGCTTGTCAGTCTTTATGCAAGCATCTGGCGAACTCGTTGGTACGGTGGTAGATATCATCGCCGCCGGCAATGATTTGTTAGAAGTAAAGCTGCATGAATCATTTACTGCTGACAAAAAACAAAAAACTGTTTTGATTCCATTTGTGCAAGCGATCGCACCAGTAGTAGACTTAACATCTGGTCGCATTGAAATTACGCCGCCACCTGGCTTGTTGGAAATTAATAACTAGATCATTTGTACTTCAAATGTCTAATGACCAATGACAACCTTGTTCTATGATCCGAAGCTACTAGGACTTACGCACTATACAAATTAACCGTGTGTGGTCACTGAGCTTTGTCGAAGTGATGTGGATTAACGAAAATAGGTCGTTTCAGGCTTTTATTAATTATCCTTATGATCGTAAATAGACCACGCTGTAGGGGTTTAGCAATGCTAAACCCTTACGAAAGATGTGGCTTTCAACCAT
>JBBSCU010000435.1:0-2589 GCA_038249935.1 Chroococcales cyanobacterium | reverse complement strand
TATCTAGGTGATGAGTCTGTAGAATTACCAGCAGCTTTGAAGGGAATGCTAAATTTTGCTAACCCCGACTCTATGCCAGGACAAGTTGCTGCTACAAATGTTGGTACTGCGGTTGAGACACTTGCTCATAAATATATTTCTGGGGAAAATATTAAACAAGTCATCAAAACAGTTGAAAGACTGCGAAAAGAGAAAATGGCTTTCACCATTGATTTACTTGGTGAGGCGGTGATTACCGAAGCCGAAGCGCAGTCTTATCTAGAACGCTATCTAGAATTAATGCAACAATTGGTGGAAGCATCAAAGAATTGGTCAGCTATCCCGGCTATTGATGAGGCTGATGGCGAAATAATCCCAAAAGTTCAGGTTTCTGTGAAGTTAACGGCGTTTTATTCCCAATTTGACCCTCTAGATGCTAAAGGTAGTGAAGAGCGAGTTAGCGATCGCATTCGGATTCTGTTACGTCGTGCTAAAGAGTTGGGTGCATCTGTGCATTTTGATATGGAACAGTATGCCTATAAGGACATAACTCTTAGCATCCTGAAAAAACTGTTACTGGAAGAAGAGTTTCGGCAACGCACAGATATTGGGATGACAGTTCAGGCATATCTGCGTGATAGTGAGCAAGATACTAAAGAGATAATTTCTTGGTTGAAACAGCGTGGTTATCCCTTAACAATTCGCTTGGTGAAAGGCGCATATTGGGATCAGGAAACTATCAAAGCAGCGCAGAAGCATTGGCCACAGCCAGTTTATCATGAGAAAGCGGCAAGTGATGCTAACTTTGAAACGATTACTCAGTTATTGCTAGAAAATCATCAATATGTCTATTCTGCTATTGGTAGCCATAATGTGCGATCGCATTCTCGCGCCATTGCGATCGCTGAAAGTTTAAATGTACCTCGTCGTCGGTTTGAATTGCAAGTCCTCTATGGGATGGGGGATAAGGTAGCAAAGGCGTTGGTTGATAGGGGTTATCGGGTGAGGGTTTACTGTCCTTATGGTGAGTTATTGCCGGGGATGGCTTATTTGATTCGGCGGTTGTTGGAGAATACGGCTAATAGTTCTTTTTTACGGCAGAATTTGGAAAATAGACCGATTGAGGAGTTGTTGGCGGCGCCTGTTTTGGATTTTTCTCACGCAGAGGCGCAGAGGCGCAGAGAGGAAGACGGAGGTTTTGTTGGGGCGGCGGATACGGATTATGCGGAGGTGGAGATGACAAGAAAATCTGCTCAAGCTTTCCAAAGCGTTCGTCGAGAGTTGGGTAGAATTTATTTGCCGCTGATTAATGGGGAGTATGTTAATACTCAGGAATTTGTTGATTCTCTGAATCCTTCTAATTTTAGTGAAGTAGTTGGGAAGGTTGGATTGATTAGCGTTGAACAGGCGGAACAGGCGATGCAAGCGGCTAAGGCGGCGTTTCCTGGTTGGAAGAAAACACCAGCTAAACAACGCGCTGATATTTTGCGGAAAGCGGGTGATTTGATGGAGGAACGCCGCGCCGAACTTTCCGCTTGGATGGTTTTGGAAGTTGGGAAACCTGTTAAGGAAGCTGATGGAGAGGTTTCTGAAGCGATAGATTTTTGTCGATATTACGCTGATGAGATGGAACGGTTGGATAAAGGCGTTAATTATGACATTCCTGGGGAAACTAATCGTTATATCTACCAGCCACGAGGTATTGTTGTAGTAATTTCTCCTTGGAATTTTCCGCTGGCGATCGCTTGCGGAATGACTGTCGCAGCCTTGGTTTCAGGCAATTGTACTCTCCTTAAACCTGCTGAAACATCTTCTGTAATTACGGCGAAACTCACGGAAATCTTGATCGAGGCTGGCATCCCTAAAGGTGTATTTCAATACTTACCCGGTAAGGGTTCGGAAGTTGGCGCTTATTTGGTAAATCATCCAGATACTCATGTAATTGCTTTTACAGGTTCTCAGGAAGTGGGCTGTAGAATTTACGCAGAAGCGGCAACGCTGAAACCCGGACAAAAGCACATGAAGCGGGTAATTGCTGAAATGGGCGGCAAGAATGCGATTATTGTCGATGAAAGTGCTGATTTAGACCAAGCTGTTGTGGGGGTAGTACAGTCAGCATTTGGTTACAGTGGACAAAAATGTTCTGCCGCTTCCAGGGTGATTGTGCTGCAACCGATTTATGATAGCTTTGTGCAGCGATTGGTAGAAGCGACAAAATCTTTGAATATTGGGGAAGCAGAGTTACCGAGTACGCAAGTTGGACCGGTAATTGATGCTAATGCCCGCGATCGCATACGCGAGTATATTGAGAAGGGTAAGGCAGAAGCACAAGTAGCTTTGGAGTTACCAGCACCCGAACAAGGATATTTTATCGGACCTGTGATTTTTAGTGAAGTATCGCCAAATGCGGTAATTTCCCAACAAGAAATTTTTGGCCCTGTACTGGCGGTAATTCGGGTGAAAGATTTCCAGGAAGCCTTAGCAGTCGCCAACGGGACAAACTACGCTTTAACTGGAGGACTTTACTCTAGAACACCTTCGCACATTCAGCAAGCGCAGACAGAGTTTGAAGTTGGGAATTTGTACATTAACCGTAATATTACAGGAGCG
>JBBSCU010000434.1:0-2591 GCA_038249935.1 Chroococcales cyanobacterium | reverse complement strand
TCTGGCTATTGACCAGTGGGGTCAGCAATTGTTAGAAATAGCACGCTCTCAAGGTGAGTCTGATATTGCCAGAGGGATTGAAATTGCTAAATCAATTCCACGCGGTAGTGCTGCTTATAGTGCGGCGCGAGAGCAAATTAGGACTTGGCAAGAATTTCTCAACCCTCAACCGCAGCCTGAGCCTCAGATTGAGTCTCCACAATTGCCACCATCAACGACTACTGATGGTCAGTGATCGTGACGTACTTACACTTCCTGAATACAGGTAAGTGTAGGCTTCTCAGCGACTCCTCTATGAGGACATTGACTGAGCTTTAAGATCGTGCGCCCCACGATTCGATTCTTTATGATTATCGCCGCATTCAGATCCCTGCACAAACTGACCTTACAATTAGGACAATTGTGCGTTCTTTCTGATAGCGTTTTTATTACCTTAGTGCCACAGCTAGAACATTCTTGACTTGTGCCATTTGGGTTTACAGCTATTACCTTCAAACCAGCATTCTCGGCTTTGTTTGAAAGTATCGAAATAAATTGACCCCATCCAGCGTCATTGACACTTTTTGCCAATCTTGATTTAGCCAGTCCTTTGATGTTTAGTTTTTCTACTGCAACAACGTCATACTTTTTGAGTAGGTTATTAGCAGTTTTGAAATGAAAGTCTTTACGAGTATCAGCAACTTTTTTATGTTTGATACCCAGATGCTTAATCGCTTTTCTGCGTCGATTAGAACCTTTCTTTCTTCTGGAAACTCTACGCTGTGCCGACTTCAATTTACGTTCAGCTTTGCGTAAAAACTTTGGTGCAGCAATTCTTTCATCGTCTGACGTGACAATGAAATCAATCAGTCCGACATCAATACCAACAATATTATCAACGTTAAAGTCAGGCTTAACTGTCGGCACTGTTTTATCATTAAGGCTTAGATTAACATAATAACCATCCGCTTTTTTAGTTACAGATACAGTTTTTATATCAAATCCATCTGGTATTTGACGATGAACAATTACTTTGATTGTTCCAACCTTTGACAGTGTTATTTTATCTTTTTGAAAATGCTCCTTTTTGAATTGAGGATAAGTAAAAGTCTTGTATTGACCTTTGCCCTTGAATCTAGGTTTACCCGATTTTTTAGCATTAATATCACCCTTTAACCATTTATCAAAAGCTAACTCTACTTTTTTAGGTACTTCTTGCAATACTTGGGAGTGAATAGCTTTGTACCAGGGACGGTCTATTTTAAGTTGAGTTAGTGTTGCCTGTTGACTAAAGCGATTAGGCTTATCTTTTAGTTCTGGGATATGGCAAACAACAAGTGAACATCTATCAATAGAACAACGGTACTGTTCATACCAATCAAACCTCTGAGCAAGCTGGTAATTGTATTGGCAACGTAGCATATCTAACGTGTTGTCAATAATTTCAGCTTGCTTTTTAGTTGGCTTTAACCGGTATTGATAGGATGTTCTCATTTTTGTCGTTAAAAAGTTTGATTTATTAGTCTTTATTAAAATGGATATTCTTTTATTATTGACATAGATCACCCATAGGTGGATGCCAACCTGCTGTTAACCAAAGTTTACGGGAATTTAGAATAAACTCATCATCGTGGTCTTGATCATTAAAATCAAAACGACTGCAAGTTGCACGACCTATAGGAGTTGTTCCAATGATCTTTAACCCATTTTCTATCCAGATAAAATGCTCTGACCAATTTTGATTTCTTGGATTAAATAATACAACCTGTGTTAGTGTTTCTGGATCAATCCCGGTTATAAAATTATACCGTCTTTGATTACAACGATGACAAGCTAAAGCCAAATTATTGAGATCGTCTGATCCTCCTAAAGATTGAGGAATAATGTGATCAATAGTAAAGGGTGTTGCATTTGAGCGTTCTGGAGAGTGACAATATTCACACAAGTATTTTGCCCTTTTACGGACGTTTAAGCGAACAAAATTGTTGATAACCACAATTAAGAAGCAAGTTTAGCGTTGATAAAACTAAAGATTTTTTCTAATTCCAACAAACCAGCTAATTCTGCTTGTTCATCTGGATTGAGTAAATCTTCTTTATTTTTTTCTAATAGTTCCTCTAAACGAATTTGTAATTCTTCAGTAAAAGAGAAAGGACGAAACTGATCAGAAAGATTAAGTTTTATTCCATTTGGTAGCCAAGATGAAGGCTGTTTCATTAATTCTTTCATAGGTATCTCCATTAATCGAGGATTTTGGTCTTTCTCGTTGGACAGGCATTGGTGGTAGTTATCGCAATACGGTTCGGATAAGACTCGATCCCCCCCAACCCCCCTTAAAAAAGGGGGGCTAAGAATGGCTCTATTTCCCCCTTTTTAAGGGGGACTAAGGGGGATCAATAAGTGCCTAAGCATTTTAACCAAACTGTATTGGGAGTTATCGGATTATGTTGAGATTATTTCATACAGTAACATCATGAATTGCCCCTACAGCGTGTGCTTTTGCGTAAGTCCTATTTTTGAGTTTACAAGCATTGGGGCAAAGTTACGGTAAGCTGACAATGCTGCTTCTTTAACTGTTGCATTAACAATCGGAAATGTCGTGAGGATGTAGC
>JBBSCU010000433.1:0-2614 GCA_038249935.1 Chroococcales cyanobacterium | reverse complement strand
GTATGAATTACCTTGGGCTTTCCAGTCCAACCGTTGTCTGTCCCATGCATTCCAAGTAAGCAATGATGCCTCGGATAGTCCAAGGTTACTCCAACTACGATACTCCCCATTCATAGAACAGCTTTAGGTCAAAGTTAAGATATATTCTGTTTCTCGGATAAAACCGGAAATAACTTTTTGACCTCCTTAACAAGGTCAAAAAAAGTTATTCTGGTTTTAAGCCGCAATGTTGTAAATCTTACTTGGTGTTTCATAATTTAGTGATTGATGGAGTCTTACGTGGTTATAAAATTCAAAGTATTCGGTAAGCCCTTTGAATAGACCCACTCCATCTTCATATACATTCAAATATATGTTTTCATATTTGACACTTTTCCAAAGTCTCTCAATGAAAATATTGTCTAAAGCCCTCCCTTTTCCATCCATTGAAATTTGTATTTCATTGGATTTTAATGTCTCAATAAATACCTCACTTGTGAATTGGCTTCCCTGATCAGTATTGAAAATTTCAGGTTTACCATGCTTTTGTATGGCTGTCTTCAATACTTCTGTACACCATTCTGAGGTCATACTGTTCGATACAGACCAGCCAACTACATATCTACTGTGTAGGTCTATGATAGCTGCCAGATACATAAATCCATGTCGCATCGGGATATATGTAATATCCATTGCCCAAACCTGATTCAGCCTTTCAATCTTGACCCCTCTTAACAAATATGGATATTTGTAATCCGTTTTCTTGGATATCGTAGTGTGTGGTTCACGGAAAATAGTTCGCCAATGCATGAGTTTCATCAAACGTCTTACCCGCTTGTCATTCACATGAAAACCTTCATTATTAAGCATGGCAGTTAGACGTAACACTCCATAAAACGGGGTCTTAAAGTATTGCTTATCTAAGATGCTCATGATTTTTAAATTCATTTCCGTTTCAGGTAATGGGCTGTAATACAAACTACTGCGTGGAATAGCCAGCAAGTCACATTGCTCAACAATGCTCAATTTGTGATAATTACTCTCAACCATTTTTAGCCTTTGGTCCCTGGATATCATTGTAGCTTTTTTTTTAGAAAATCGTTTTGTACTTGCAGCTTTCCTATTTGAGCATACAGTTGTTGAACATCTACTTCGTTTTCCTTGTCTTTTGGCTTATCTGATGAAAATAACGCAGGAAAATTAATCATTGCCTGAGTTTTCCACAGCGAGATCTGAGTTGGTTGCAACTCGTACTTCTTTGCTAAACTTTCTAAAGTTTCCCTCTCTTTTAGAGCTTCCAAAACCACTTTGGCCTTAAACTCTTTACTGAATTTTCTTCTGGTTGTTGACATACTAGTAAATTTTTAAAGTTAGTACTTTATATCTTAACTAGCTGTCCAATTTTTGGGGAGTATTATAATGACAGTTATCTAAAACCAACTGTATCATTATTAGAATCCCTCAGAAAGATGCATGTTTCGGCATTGCGTTTCCCTGGGGGCGAAAAGAGCGACAATTATTTATGGTCGCAAGAACCTTATGAATATGCACAACCTCAGTTTGCAACTCCTGGTAATTGCAATTGGCCCAACACCGATAAGCGGTTCTCCAGCAATGCAATCAATCCCTTGGAAAGCACCCTCGATTTTGATGAGTTTATGCTTGTAATCGATTCTCTAAAAGCCAGTGCTTTAATTGTTGTATCGGGAGATGCTCATTATTGCGACGTTTGCCCCGAGGCGCCGTCGTTTAATGTGTTGCTTAAAAATGCAGTTGAATGGGTTAGATATGCCAACGTTAAAAAGAAGTATAACATTAAATACTGGATGATTGGTAATGAGAGTTTTAATGCTGCTGCGTATGGCAAACCATCAACCGCTACTCAATATGCCAATGATGTTGTTAGTTTCTCGAAGGCAATGAAAGAAATTGACCCAAGCATAAAAATTGTTGCAAATTCAAAACCGGGAAACTGGCTCGATACACTCTTGTTAATCGCAAATGAATACATTGATGCAGTAGCACTCAGTAATTATCCGGTATGGGACTGGAAAGAAGGATACCTTAATTATCGGAATACTGCTCCAGACCTAATCCAGATAGTAAATCAAACCCTCTCAAAAATCGGGAAACGTCCCATCGAGGTTATTGTTTCGGAGTATAACTCAATGGACTGGAATAAATCGTGGGAGAACAATAATGATATGGGGCATGCGCTAGTTAATTTTCAAATGTTTGGCGATTTGGTTACTAAACCTGGAGTATCATCTGCTTTCTTATGGAATACACGTTGGGTTGATAATGTGCAGAATCCACAAAGCATTAACGATGCCATCGACTCGAACGGTAATCTGAATTCTATTGGCAAGGCCTTATCGTTATGGGGCGAAAACTTGCTGAATCAAATGGTTTCTTCCGGTAATAGTGGGTTCATCCGATCATTTGCGACCCGTGAAAAAACAGGAACCAAACTGAATGTATTTGTAATAAATAAAGACACTATCTTCAGACAGGTTGATTTCAAAATTTTGAATTATGAAGGAATGACATCTCCAGATCTTCGTATCTCAATGCAAACATTAAGTGGTGATTTATTCAACGACAAATTCCCGGGAATTGAATCAGCAGCTTTATC
>JBBSCU010000432.1:0-2718 GCA_038249935.1 Chroococcales cyanobacterium | reverse complement strand
TGTAAAATTAATTGTCAAGAACAAGACACGCCGTTAGAACATCCCTTTTACTGGGGAGCCTGGATTTGCCAGGGAAATACACATTCATTGGTTAACTTGGGTTAAAAGTGGCCAAGTTGTCACTAACCGCCACTTTTAACCCAATTACAAATAGACTTGTCCGAAAGTTAGGTTTTGACCCTTGCTGTACAAGGTTTATATGCTCATTTGTGAATAAGTCTAATATACCAGTGCAGCGATCGCACTCAACTTGGTTATATCGCATCATTCATTTTTGCGAGGAAAAGTCAGTAATCTCCTTATTTTAATACATTATCATTAGTTAATAATTAAGGATAATTACGAATTGACAAAATTAATATCATCTTGACCTGTCCCTAATGGGTATACAGTCAGGCGGTTCTGGGAGAAAGTTGGCAAAAACAATGAGTCCTTAAAATTCCTTTAAGGTTTCCCGTAAGGTTTTTTTAACCTATTGTCAGTAGTGTAAAAGTTCTAGTATTCCAACCTCCCTTGTTAACTATGAGCTTAGTGTATGGGTAATTTTGGCAGTTTTTGCCAGAAATGCTGTCAACTCTGCTCTTAACAAAGGTATTCAACCCTCAAATAAAATCTCAATTTACCATGAACAAACAATCATTTGACTACAAATACTCAATTATTCCTCTATTAGGTGCAATAATAGCCACCAACGGATTTTTCTTCAAAGTATCGGCGCAAAATATTTCTGCTCCAGAGACTATATACTGATTCTGTTGGAGTCACTGTTAAAAACCAAGAGTTTCCACAGTGGGGATATTACACGGTGCGAAGAGATTTTCGCAAATGTCTTTCTCCTATATGTGGGGGATATTTCATCAAGCAAGTCAACTTGAAAGCTACTCCTTGCACTGATGGCGTTTTTCGTGAGGAATGTTATGTGTCTGCAATTGATTGGAGTTCCCTGAAAGTCTCACCTTACCAACTGGTAAAAATTCAAAATGATGATGGTAGTCGTGTGATTCTCAGAGGTAACATCGTGACAGTGACATTTCCTGGATTCGGTGAGTTGGGAAATTTGAGAGTTAAAGAAGCCTTCTATGCCGCTACAGATGCCCCACCAAAGGGTACTTTTTTGGGACTAAAAGACAATGCATTCGTTGCATCACAACTCCTTGCTTCTCCACAAATCAACTGGTTTTGAATAAGCCTAAGATTTCTCAAGTTTCGTCAATCAATTTGAGTCAAACGGGTGCAACACAAAAACAACTTGACGCAGCAACAAGCGAAATTTTTGGTCAAGGTTTGATTGCTCTAGGTATAACAGAGGTAGTAGAAAACGTAGATCCGATCAAGAGAGATACTAAGTTTGTGGCTACACAATTTTATCTGAGAGTGCAACCGAACTAATAGCAGTCTCACGCTGGAATATCTGTTGGTAGATGTTTTTCAGCTTACCTGTAAACAACACCAATCAGACAGCCAAAGAGTGGGCATGGTTAAAGAATTACTCAGTACCCTTAGATGATTGCCAATCGTCTAACATGGAACTAGATCCAAAGATAAGGGACTAGGCAAATGGTGCAAACGATCGCAGCAGACAAAGTAACTCTCTACGATCTGGAACATCAGTTCCGATTGCAGCAAACAGAAGACCCGTCCTTTTTCTCAGAGTGGCAGGCAGACCTCCCTGGACTAACAGAAGCAGAACAGCAACGGCTGGTAAGAGTTGAGGCAATTGTGGCAAACCTGGAGCGGCGATCAGTATTAGAAAATACCGTCAAATTAGCAGTGGTCGCTCCTTTACTCGACTTATCAGGACTGTTCTTACCTCCGTTCTATGTCAGCACCGAAGACTCCATAGAAATTGAAGCCGCCGATGAAAGTATGGTTGTGCGAGGTCGGATCGATATCCTGGTATTACAAGGTCAGCTTTGGGTGCTGGTGATTGAGTCCAAACGAGCCGAGTTTTCACCCAAAGTGGGCATCCCCCAAGTGTTGTCTTATATGCTGGCTGCCCCTAATGGTAATTTTCCTCGGTATGGCTTAGTCACCAATGGAACAGATTTTGTATTCTTAAAGCTAATGGTTCAGGAGGTTCCCCGCTATGCCCGATCGCGGCAATTTATTCTGGGGCAAGATAATGATCTGGGGCGCGTATTGCAAATCCTCAAGCATCTGGCGGCAATGATTGGGCAAATTGAGACTGGGCAAACCGATTGAGAAGGCAGAAGGTAATCCCCATAAAAAAATTTAGGGGATTCAACAATTGAAGGCACGGCAAATTCCCGCAATCAGGAAAGTTGGGAAACTTTTATAGATGCCGTAATTGTTAACATAAAATTTCCTGACATCAAAAAATAAACTATGCCCAAGACCTGGAACCTAAAAGTAGACAACTATATTCAAGCCAACCCCAATTGCATCATCGCCACCGCCCATGTAGACACATTCCCAACCGACCTACCGCTAGAGCCGAACATCCGGGAACCAAACCGCAAAAGTGCGACATACAGGCAAATCTTCGATTCTTTAACAGTACAACCCCAAAAATTCTTCTCGCGTCACAGTGGAATAGTCCTGTGTGCAAATAAAGTCAAGCCCAACAAAAACAAAACCGAACTAGAACTAGAAATCTTAGAAGCTAGTGAAGGTGGAAGCGATGGGATTATCAACGGCGGTCACACAGTTTTAGCATTTGAGCAAGCGAAAACTTACAAATACGACCTAACAAGCGCC
>JBBSCU010000431.1:0-2732 GCA_038249935.1 Chroococcales cyanobacterium | reverse complement strand
GGGCATCCACACCGTCCTGGGTGAACGAGGCGTTCGATTGTCGGGTGGACAGCGCCAGCGGGTGGGCATTGCCAGGGCGCTCTACCACGAGCGGGAAATATTGGTGCTGGATGAAGCCACCGCTGCACTCGATAATGAGACCGAAAGCTTAGTCAGTGATGCCATCAAAGCATTAGGGGGCACTAAGACAATTATTATCATTGCCCATCGTCTGTCTACGATTCAACATTGCGATCGCATCTACAAAATGGAGCAGGGTCGTGTCGTAGAAAGTGGGAGTTATCAAGAGGTTGTGTCGGAAAAGTAATTGATTCGTTCTATCTTCAGAGAATTAGTGGTATGGTCGCAACAAATCCAATCAACGTCGTATATGATTACCAAATCTTTAGTAAACAAAGATACGGTGGTATATCTCGCTACTTTTGTGAACTCGCTAAAGGCATGGCCAGTAATGAGAATTTCGATGTCAAGATTTTAGCCGGAGCATACATTAACGAATATCTTTGCACTGCACCTTCAAACCTTGGAGTAGGGATAAAGATTCCTAAAATTCAAAGAACCGGAAAGGTAATCGAGCAGGCAAATATTTTATTCTCAAAATTCTGGCTGCAAAGTTATTCCATTAACATTCTGCATGAAACCTTCTATGCACCTCAAAGTCTTGCGCCCCCTAATGCAAAGAAAGTCCTGACGGTCTATGATATGATTTTTGAGAAGCTTTATCCAGATAATTATGTTAATAAATTGAAAGAAATGGCTGTTTGCCGGGCTGACCATATTATTTGTATATCAGAGAGTACAAGAGATGACTTACTAAATTTAATATCAATTGATCCAGATAGAGTTTCTGTCATTTACCTTGGTCATTCACCAGGCAATGGTTCACCTGAGCAGCAACTCCATAAACAACCTCTGGATGCTCCCTATATTCTTTATGTTGGCGATCGCTATGGCTATAAAAATTTTTCAGGTTTACTACAAGCATACGCAAATTCCGAGCAACTGAATAAAGATTTTAAGTTGGTGTGTTTTGGTGGGCCTCCCCTCTCTTCTAAGGAATTGAGCCATGCTCATCAGTTAGGGATTACTGAAGGTAGTTTGCTCCATTTCGCAGGGAGTGATGCTTTACTCAAACAGTTTTATCAAGGAGCCTCAGCGTTTGTCTACCCGTCGATGTATGAAGGCTTTGGTATTCCACCCCTAGAAGCGATGTCTCTCTCCTGTCCAGTAATCTGTAGCAATACTAGTTCGATTCCTGAAGTGGTTGGAAATGCGGCTGAACTGTTTGATCCAAACAATATTGAAAGTATAGCTGCGGCAATGGAAAAGGTGCTCTATTCCACCGAATGCTCTGAACATCTTAAATCTCTAGGTCATGAGAGAATCAAACTTTTTCCATGGGAAAAATGTGTCAAACAGACACAAGAAGTCTACTTATCACTACTGTAGATAGTTTTGCCATTTGTTCAGCGTAGTTATACGACTAAGTCTAAACGTTATGAAAACAGCTCTTATTTGTGGCGTATCGGGTCAAGATGGTGCCTACCTGGCACAGTTATTGCTGAACAAGGGCTATACAGTCTGTGGCACCTCTCGTGATGCCCAAGTAGCCTCATTCAGGAACCTGGTTCGTTTGGGTATTCGCGATCAAATTAAACTAGTCTCTGCCGCCCTGAATGATTTCCGCAGTGTTTTGCAGGTTCTTACCAGAGTTCAGCCTGATGAAGTCTACAATCTGGCGGGACAAACCTCCGTTGGTCTTTCATTTGATCAACCAATGGAAACCTTCGAGAGTATTACCCTTGGGACACTGAACCTTTTAGAGGCTATTCGTTTTTTGGGTAAACCTATTAGATTTTACAACGCTGCTTCCAGTGAGTGTTTTGGTGATATTCAGGAAAGTGTGGCTGATGAAAGCACGCCATTTCGACCGAGGAGCCCGTATGCGGTCGCTAAGGCCGCCGCATTTTGGCAGGTTGCTAACTATCGTGAAGCCTATAATTTGTTTGCTTGTTCAGGAATTTTGTTTAACCACGAATCCCCTTTGCGACCTGAGCGGTTTGTGACGCAAAAAATTGTCTCTGCTGCTTGCCGCATCGCAAACGGGAGCCAGGAAAAGCTCCATCTAGGCAACATGGCCATTCAACGGGATTGGGGTTGGGCACCAGACTATGTTGAAGCAATGTACTTGATGTTGCAGCAGGATACTCCCGATGACTATGTGATTGCAACTGGGAGGATTAGCCAATTGGAAGATTTCGTCGCACCGGCTTTTACAGAAGTGGGATTAGATTGGCATGACCATGTTGTCATTGATCAGAGTTTATTCCGAGCAACTGATGTGAGTGGAACCCCTGGTAATCCCACTAAAGCCCTTCAAAAGCTGGGTTGGCAAGCCAACTATGCAATCGATGATGTTGTACGAATGATGGTGCGAGAAAAAAGAACATATATGAGCACAGAAACTTAAAAAGGGGGGAAGTCGGCTCAAAGTCCCCCTTTTTAAGGGGGATTTAGAGGGATCTTTCAAGTTTTGTTATGGCCAATAGGATCCTTAAAGCATCCTCTAATTTTCTCATCTAGACTTAGGTAATTATGCGAGTACTTTTTCCAATCAACCTGGATCGCTGTAAGTTTCCAGTTGCCACTTCTCTCAGAGAACTGACCCTCCGCAACCCTGAAATTGATTTTTACTCCTTTAGCAGTCCCACCTCTGATGAAGATCGGGCTTT
>JBBSCU010000430.1:0-2781 GCA_038249935.1 Chroococcales cyanobacterium | reverse complement strand
TTCAAAGCCACCTGCTGGCGTAAAGCCTCATCTTTCCCTAAGCGCACACCCCACTCTACATACTCTTCATCAGTCCAAGCAATGCCTTCTGTAATACCCGCATTTACCATCATGGTGTAGCTGTTACGCGCTGCAAATTGTTCACCAACTCGCGTCACTAAGGGGATACCCATCCACAATGTTTCTAGAGTTGTTGTCGCTCCATTGTAGGGAAATGTATCTAATACAATATCAGCAATGCCTAAATTAGCACGATGAACTGACTCTGAATTAACTAGTGGTAAAAATCGTAACCGAGAACAATCTACACCTTCTTCTTCGGCAATTTGATAAAAGAAGCGTTTAATTGTTTCCTCTTCAGCAAGTCCCTTAATCAAAAAGTAGCTGTTAGGTACTTGTTTGATAATTTGCATTTGCCACTTTGTCGTTTCTGGATGGCGTTTATATCCTCTTTGAGCGCTGAGATATACAACGGCATCCATAGGGATATCCAAGTCATCGCGGCGGAGAGTTGGTACACCAACTTCAAAACCATCTACTGCTATGTAAGTTTGAGGTAATCGCCAGATTTTCTCTGTATAGTAATTTTGTGCATCATCTGGCAGTACATAAGGATCTGCGATAAAGTAATCAATTGCAGGTATGCCTGATGCATCCCACCCCAACCAAGTAACTTGAATTGGGGCTGGCTTGAGTGCCATAACTTCACAAGTAATATCTAGAGTGATGCTATCAAGGTCAACTAAAATATCAATTTCATCTTGATATATCTGGTCAGCATTTTCTAGACCATTCATACCTAATTTACGAGCTTTTCCTGCCTGACTTAGATACCACTCCTGGAGATAATTGTTTACTAATTTATAGTTAACAAAATAAATATAAATATCAAATTTATCTCGATCATGATGTTCAAATAACCAGCGAGCTAGCCAACCAACAGAATGATTCCTTAAGGCGTAAGATATATAACCAATTTTTAATTTTTTTGGATGGCGCGTTAAAGATTGATTATTAATAATTTGATGCTCATAGTTTTTTCCTTTTGATTGGGCAAAAGGTTTAATATAATTATTAAAAATCTCAGCTACCTGATTATGAATAGCTCGAAATTCGGCAGGAGCATCTTTAATGTGAGGTATCGCAAAAGATGGCGTAAGCAACCGTAATATTCTTCCTTCTTCTAAAGGAATTCGTTCAGCTTGAATAAACTTTTTATATACAGTTTCTAATTCTTGACAAGTTGTACATATCTCTTGCCAATATCCCCCTGCTGACATTAGACCCCTTAACAGCAAATGGAGGGCGAAAATTTTATCAGCCAAGCTTTCTGATAAGGAATAACACAACCTAGCTGTCTCTATGCCTTGAGAATAATTACGAGCATCTTGATAAAAAGTCGCTAAGTGTCGCAAAACTTCTACATTATCTGGCTCCAATCGTAAATGCAATTTCAGCAGAGATGATGCTAGTAGAGGGTTTAGTAAAGTATGACCAATTTCCATAGCAGCAGGAAGCAGTATAGAAAAGCATTGATGAGGATCAGAGAAATAAGGCAGACTAGCTTCTAGTAAATTTAGATTAATTGGATGTAAGGGAACAGTATTTAAAAATTCTTTTAAAACTTGGAGCAATAATTCGGTATTAATTTCTATATTTTCTTTTGCGTTTAAGCTTTCAATTAATCCCCATTTTTTCAAATCATCAAGTTCTTCAAATTTTTGCAATTTGATAGAAAGGAGAAGAATTTGAAGCAAATTATTTAGATAACTAGGATGAATTTCCCGTATATGCTGGCGAATTAACCAAGCTAGAGAATATTCTGCCAGTTTTTCACGCCTTTCAGCTTCTATTTGTAAAACTTGAAATAGTTCATTTGTCCAAATTTGTAACTGTTCTTCATCTGCCTCTGTCATTGGCAGCATCCAAGTCATTTGAGCTTCTGCTTCTTGCCCTTGTAATAGCAATAGTAATCCTAAATGCCAATAATAAGAAATAGCATTTGGTTCTATCTCTATTGCTTGTTCATATAACTGTGCTGCTTGCGAATATTTTTCTTGAATCAAGTATTGTTCAGCTTGATTTTGCCAATTATATATGTCAGTAATCATTGTAATTTTATGAGGAATATAATTGTGAACGACCCATATAACGGAAATAAAGTGGATAGAAACATCTACCCACTTTGGAAAATATCTGGTTTAGAGACAATTTATATACTTGTCCTTGGTTGCTTACTTAGCCAAAGAGACGAAGTTGGCGGGACAAGTAAGTGCTCCAAGGACATAGGTAAATGTAGTGTCATTTGCAGTTGTACCTTGGCTAGACATGGGCTTCTCAGATTCACACAAAACAGCTACGGTAGTAGCTTCACTGGTAGCAGCTAAGTTTGTGACCTCTAGACCACCAACATAGCTTTTGAGAGGCGCAGCGGGTATATTTACATTTGCTCGGTTGGTTGCTACACTTGTGCCATCAGCATAGAGAACGCTGTATTGGTAATTTACGGTTTGTGTTGCAATACCAAGACCTAAAGAACCAATTGAACTTGTAAATAAAGTATTTTCTAAGAAAAAAGCTTGTTGTGCGCGGTTCATGGAACCTACGTAGGTTTTAGCTTCAGACTGCTTGGCTTTGTTCGCTTGGTTCAAGAAAGAAGGTAGAGCGATCGCTGACAAAATACCGATGATGATAATTACTACTAGCAATTCAATGAGTGTAAAACCTTCATCTCCCTTTTTCTTGGCGAGGATATGTTGGAGAAATTTGGCTTTTAGTTCG
>JBBSCU010000429.1:0-2798 GCA_038249935.1 Chroococcales cyanobacterium | reverse complement strand
CAAAATATTGCGATCGCGCTGGCCATTCTAGAAGATGATGCTCTCGGCGGACACGGTTCTAGAGGTTACGGTAAAGTCAGATTTCAAAACTTTGAGTTTTCCTATCGCAGCTTGGCACAATATCGTCAGATGACCAGTACACCTGCCGGTACATCGGGTTTGCAACCATTGGAATCCATCGCCAACACACAAGCACTCTTAGATAACTTCGGAAGCTTACGCCATTACATCGAACAGCGATTACTGCCGGGGAATGAATCATGAGTATGTGGAAATTGGTTAAACTCAATTTTGGGCGTAGTCCTGCTCACTTTGGGGAATTGGGAATAGGGATTGAAGAAACAAGCGATCGCGTCCGTTCCGATGCTTTGTTTAGCGCCTGGGTTAGTGTTTATGCGCGGTTATTCGGTAAAAATGCAGTTGAGGAATTATTGCAGAGATTTCCTTGTGAAAAGCAGCCGCAACTAATACCCCCCTTACGGATAAGTTCTACATTCATCTATAGAGAAGTTAGGAACGAGACAATTTACTATCTTCCTCGTCCCCTCAAATTTCCTATCAACTACCCTGATGATGATTTAGCTTTTTTCAAAGATTACAAAAAACTTAGCTACTTACCTTTACAGCTATGGCAGAGATGGTATCAGGGAACAGGATTTAATAAAAATGCTGATGTTGACCAATTAATTACTTACACCAATGAATACAACAAAGCCTTTAAAAAAGATAAAGTTCCGAAAATTGCAGTAGACCGCGTTACTAGAGCTACTAATCTTTACCATACTGGTTTTGTTCAATTCGAGTGGGAGAAAAATCCAGCAGGTTTATACTTTTTGTTGCAATTATCTCCAGAAGGGGAGAAATTAGCAGATAAGCTAGAAGCTGCTTTGCATTTGTTAGGAGAAGAAGGACTTGGGGGAGAACGTTCCAGTGGTGCGGGAAGATTTCAAGTAAAATGTTTAGATATATGTGAAACGTGGGATAAGGTAGTTAAATATAAAGGCACTCACCACACTGTTATTAGTTTGTTTTGGGACTCTTATATAACCCAAAACTTTCTGGAAGGTGCAGCTTATGAAATACAAGAACGTGGTGGTTGGATAGCTAACGCTAACTTGCGGCGTAAAATGGTGCGAATGTTTTCTGAAGGTTCTGTTTTTAAAGAACAACCACAGGGAAAACTTGTAGATGTCACGCCAGTAGAGTTAGTAGATGATGAAGGGAAATATAAATTTCATCCCATTTACCGTAGTGGAATTAGCTTGAGCTTATCAATTAACATAAGGGAGAAATAAATAATGACATTTTCTCCTGAATTTGCTCTTAAGAAACCTGATTTCTATCAATCCAAAAGAATACAGTTGACCAGTCAAATTTTACATATAGGTTCATCTGTATCTAGGTTGAATCCCTTTGAATATGTGCAGACGGATAAAAAGGTTTATCTTCCCAATCAAGAAGCATTAGCAAAGGGTTTATTGTCACAAGGTAGGCAATTTTTAAATGATTACATTCAAGCAATAGAAGAACGTCAAGACATCACCAAGCTATTAAAACAAGCCTTTGGTATTGAATGGTGGAAGGCTACAGACACAAATGACTATCCTATTTTCCCCAAAGAAGCCATCAGCCAAAAGTTGACAAGCGAGAAGATTACAGATTTACGTCCCATGATTCGTAATGGGATGGGGCAATTATTTATCCCTGGTTCTTCGATTAAAGGAGCAATTAGAACTGCTATAGCATATCATTTACTTAAACATGGCGATCGCTATCAAGTACCTTCATCAAAGCGGGTTAGTGAAATTGAGAAAACTTTGAGACAAAAGTTAGGACAAATTAACCAATATCAGCATAAGTTTTTAGATGATGAGCTATTCATGGATAGTTTATTCTCAGAATTTAGTCTCACATATCAAGAGAGAAATTTTCCAGGTAAAGGGCCAAATACAGATTTTTTAAGAGCGCTCAAAATTACCGATTCAGAACCACTTTTAGAAAGCAAAATTAAAACTAAGAAAGGTGAAGAGATTCCTGTTAATATGCCTGTTGTGGCTGAGGTAATAGTTTCTAGCAGATTCCCTGACTATTTAGCCAAATATAAAGCCTCTATTTATGCCGAAATGGTGCGGAATGTTCAAACAGAATTTACCCTCACTTTAGATACAGAAATGCTTTCATGGTTTAAACATAAACAGGGGATGAAGTTACCCTTTAGCAACCTAGATGAACTGTTGCAAATATGTCAGGAATTTACCCAAGAACAATGGGATTATGAGCATGATTACTGGGAAGAAATTAAGAACAATCCTAGAGCATCAGGCAAAAATTTAGATTTTAATCATATCCGCGAATTTTACGAACCAGAAAAATCTCCCTATAGTCAAAGATTGGGGTGGGGTAGTGGGATGACTGGAACTACTATAAATTTGCTGCTAGACGATGAACTGCGGGAAGATATCCGTGATACTTGTGGTTTAAAAGCACCTGGTTTTGAAGCACCAAAATCTAGGCGAACTGTGATGAATCCGAATAGTGAAATAAAATTTGTACCGGGATGGGTTAAGTTCAGGAATTCATAATACTAATGCTGATTCATTCTAACTGGACATTGAGCGTATCTGAACCCACTATTTTACCTCGTTCATATACATTGGAACTAGTTAAGCAACTACATCAACAGCTAGGATTAGAAATAGGAATTGAGGCGATTCCTTCTGTTTCGCACTCAGGAATAATGGGTTTGTATTCTGTTTCTAGAGAATTTTTAACTTTCCATCCAGAGGAATTTTATAAAT
>JBBSCU010000428.1:0-2820 GCA_038249935.1 Chroococcales cyanobacterium | reverse complement strand
TTTCCCGTTTTCATCATACTCTCCAGGCATAACATGAAGTAGACTATGCAAAGTTGCGATATGTACTTTTAATAAGGCTGATGTTGCCATTGCATCTAATACGTGCCTGGCTTTATGTGTTGGAGCGCACAGAGCAACTTTCAAAGCAACGGTTTTACCAAACTCTTGTATGTGAAAACATTCCAGAAATGATTTAATTACCCTTTGGACTAAAAATGTTTTTCCTGTACCTGCGTAACCTCGTAGTACAAACGGTGTCTCTGGCTTGAGATTGTACCATTCATGGATTAAATCAAACGCTTGCATCTGGTCTAAAGATAATCCTTCTCGATGCTTACTTTTGCTCCAGTTGGAGTTAATAGTTGTTATTGGTTTCAATGCACTTATCTCCTTAATTCAACAAATTGCTGGACTTGGAATTTATGCGACAGACCCTTTCTCAGATATCTCGTGATGGCAGAATCCGCCGATGCCGGAGAACAAGGAAAGGACTGATTTCATACAGCAGTCGCCTAGATTAGCAGTTCATCAGGCACTTCAAAAATTCCCAAGCGCCCGATGTAAGGAATTGGCGTAATTTCTCGCGGATTCTCTAGCTGCCAATGATATTGCCCAGCGATTCCCCAGCCAGATGCAACCTGTGAAAACTGGCAATCAACTATTGTGACAATGCCAATGATTTAACCGCGACGTAGAGAGATTAATTCTGGGATTACTACCCCCATATCTTGACAAAATTCTTTCGCCTCAAAGTATTCTTTTTTGGTACAGGTTTTTGCGGTGTGAATCAAAATATCGCCTCGGTAATTGATAGTCCAGCCACGGGTTTCTATATTTTTAGTAGAGTGAATGATTGCATAAGCCCAAGGCTGACAAGCAGATAAAGCTTTCATATACTAGCCTCTTAAAATTCCAGCAGTTGAATATATGGGTCGTAGAAGCTGTTGGCTAGCCTCGACCATTTTCAATTTCTTGTCTTGCGTAGAAAATCACTTTTACCTCATCAGAACTTCTTTCAACTTGGTTCTACCTTTTGATGGAGTAAAACAGATCCCATTGAGTCAGGAGTTATTGAATATAATGCGCCACCATAGAATGTAGTTTTTGATTCATGAAAGCGGGGGTTGCGTTTGATTACCTGCGGCTTTTTTATGTTGATCAACTTATCTAAAATGAAGTGTGAGAATATTCAATTTATTTGATTATGGTGTGAAGCAGAGGTTGTCATGTAGTCGCCTCTGCATCGATTATTGAATTTTTCAAGAATCAAGAATTAGATCCTTTAAGAAATATCAGTTAAAATTAACTATTGATTTCTTGCTGGTCTAACCATGCTACTAAGTCATCAACTGATGAAAAATCTAAAAATGCTTCACCTAATACCTCTAGTTGTTCCGTAGATAACTGCCGAACTCGTTCAATTATGAGTAGATCAATTTCTCCAAAACGCCGATTTAGCTGACGATAGAAAAATTTGAATTCCCCTTTCTGTAAAATATCTTGATAAATAACAGACTCTTGCATAATATCCTCCCGTAAAAATTGGCGAATCAAGTCTTTTTCAAACCTTAAACCTGCAAAAATCTCCGTACAGCCAGCAATATTTTGCCTTTCATCCTTATTTGGAATTTTAGCGATACTTTGAGCAACCTGGGATAATAAAGCTGCTGGAGAATCAGTTCGAGTTAGCGGTGCTAGTGGCAGTAGTGCCGGATTATTGAGGAATAGTGCAGAATCCTCTTCCCACAAACGTACAACTCGATAACGGTGATTTGTAACCTCGTCCGTATATTCCTCAGTAAATACGATGGGGTCACTACTTTGCTGTAAGAAGATTACGACTTGGGTTATTGGTACGCGATATTCTCGTTTTAATCTCACGTAATAATCTAGTACCCGTAAAGGGATTGGCGGATTAGATTTCGGAATCGTCTGGAACTCGATATGTAAAATCCGGCTGCTTGTTTGGAGAAATACTACATAATCTGCACGAATTGGTTCGATTGAAAGTTCAGTTTTTAAGATTGTAACTTCCGATGGCTTATCTGTTAGTAACCACTTGGCGAATTCGGCTGGATATAGTTCAGCCAAATATTTGGCAGTATTATCGTAACTCAATTTGATGTATCCTTTGTTAAATGAAATTCTAGTTTTAATAACCCGTTTCGCAAGTAGTTAGCTAAGGGAGATTTTTCGAGTAGGTAATGTGCTTGTACTCCTTGGGCTTCTTTTACTAAATCAGGAAAATCGGATGGTTGTTCACCAGAATGTCCTCGTCCGAGTAACATTAGTGCGATTGCTTCTGCTAATTCCTCAGAAGAAAGGTTGTAAACGTAATTAGACAAAGTATATCTAGATATTCCTGGAGTTTGAGATTTTCTTGAAGTCTGAACCAGTTCAGCTAGTTCAATAATTTTGTGTGCTTTATCAACTGTCAAAAACTTCATATTTTCCACTTTGATAATCGGGATTTAAGGAGCAGTAAGATCAAGTTTTAGTCAACCAACGAAAGTGTAGTCTGTTCTTGTGACAACCACTCTCGTGCGATTGTCTTGGCATCAATTTCAGTCCGTGGGACTTTATAACCAGTGATTTGATCAAAAATTGATGCAGCAGAACGCCAGTCAGATTTATTTTTCATGGCAAAATTGAACTTATTCAAAAACTGCTGTTTGCTCGGTGTGTCCATAGCTAAAAAGTAATTCAAGCGCTTTGAATCAATTTCCCAACGGTATCGAGCAAAGGTATTGGTATAGGCTTGTTCTTCTGGCACATCAATTCCATTAGAGCGCAAATTCCAAGTTTCCAGTACACGACGAA
>JBBSCU010000427.1:0-2848 GCA_038249935.1 Chroococcales cyanobacterium | reverse complement strand
TCTCAAACATCGGGGTTCTCCTGCACTTTAGGCATATTAAGGAACCCCAAAAACCTAGCCACCCCGCGCCCAAGGCAGAGTGGCTAGATAGAGTAAAATCTCCATTAGCTGTAAACTGCGTGGTCAGTTTGCGGTTAGCCGTCCAATGTTGTTGGCGCAGCATTGGGCGGTGCTAGATTTTTGGGTAGAACAGGCTGCTCGACTGCGGAGTCACTTACCAACCTTAATGAGCAAGCATATGGGTATAGCCGTCACCCTGTCAATCACCAAATCCGCAGATTCTGTGACCAATCCCTAACATAGTCTCTAGATGCTCCGATGCCGCATCCCAGCGTTGGAGAGTAGGAACTGCAAATTAAGAAACATGGCAATATTTTCCCTACCGATTAAGCTGCCCATAATATACATATTTTTTATTTATACACTGAAATTGAAGTGTTAGCCGGAAATTGTCGGCTTATCCAGTCAGACGGGGCTAATGTATAGAGAAATTTTGCCTATCCCCCTAAGTTAGGTAAATAGGCATAATTTTTTGCCTAATAAGTTTTTGGCTGGCATTAGGTAATCGGTTAGAGCGTTCTTCGAGTCAACTTGTATATCCCTGATTGTCAATAGGGTTTTTCATAGGTGAAAGTTGATGATGAAGGTTAAGTGCTTTCAGTATTTATTCCATCCGGTGAATTATGCCATAAAGAATAGAAGATGGGGTAAGGCATTCTTGAAGCGCAATGCCAAAGGATCTCAAAGGCATAAGAATATAGAGGAAAGTTATTTTCCCGAATTTCATCACTAAGATAGCCTTTCAGACTAGTAACAAGCAATGCCAAAGCATCAGCTTCAAAAACCTTCTTTAGTCCATACACTATGCTACCTGCAACTCGCCGTTCCGAAGTTGAAATAAGCAAATCCGACAGTGTTTGAACAACCTCTAACTTATCATTGCTGATTTCTCCAAGGCTTTGGGCTGACCAATAAGCAATATCCCGATTTGACGTGCTCTGTAATAACTCAAGAAAAACTGCTGTTGCCTGAGAGTTTCCGGGTTCAACCTTTTTGAGCGTGTCTGCTATCCACCGCATTGTGTTCTCATGCTGACAATTATTTAACAAATTTTTCAAAGCCACGATAGCTTTAGCATTTTCAGGGGCAATTCTATTTAACCCAGTAGCTATCGAGTATTTTAGCCAATCATCCTCAGCTATATCTAATAGTTCAGTGCCAATATCTATGATTCCTGAAGATTCTAGTTCAAGCGTTTGAGCAAATTTGAGAATTGTCTTACGCCTCTCATCACCACGAGAAACAAAGGTTTCGAGGAAAGCCTTTGCAATTTCTGGATGATCAATACCTATCTTCAATAATTCCCAGAGCGATTGACGACGAAGCTTCTTATCTTTAGTGGTGAGTGCTGAATTAATAAGAGTTATTATTTTTCTAAGGTAGAATGTACCAGACTCAACCTTTTTAGGAGTTAAGTCAAGTGTATTCAAAATCGATTTCCGAATTTTCAAAAAACTCAGAAGGCTCTCAAGTAATTTGAATTGTTTAGCTACAATTATTCCTAAATAATTTCCTGCTTGCCTTTGATGAATTATATCTTGACTTGTAAAAAATATCTTTAGTAGGGTTTTTAATACTAGGTGATTTGCGCCAATTTCATCAATATCAAGGTTCGAACGCAAAATCTCATCTTTGCTCTTGCAAAATAATTCAATTAGAGTTGATATTGCTTCTGGACAATTGTCATCTATTTGTAGTAAGTATCGAGCTGCATCTCGTCGGTACCAATCAGCCTGTTTACTCTTAAGAGTCTTTAGTAGAGCTTCCTCTACTTCTGGTCTTATACAGCCTAACTGAACCAAGTTTCCCGCAATTCTCAGCCGTAACCGCTCAGCCTGTACCGAATGTAAAAGGTCAATTAATGTTGAAGTAGCTTGACTGTTGTTGCGATCAAGTTTTCCTAAAAAGCTAGCTACTTCATAACGGATTTCCTCATCATCGACTCTTGCTAGTAAAGAAGTAATTTTACTTATGGTTCTTGAACGATCTGTTTCAGCTAAAGATAATCTTGCACTTTTTTCTAGAGGCTCAAGAAATGTTCTCCACTGTTTCCTTTCATCATCAAATTCACCAAAGCTCCATAAAGCGACTCTTTCTACAATTTCATCTGCTTTTGAACAGTTGCTAAGCTCTGCGATTCCCGCTGCGGCTAGAAATATAGCTTGATGTCTGTAGAAATTCTTGCATCCAGCATTGAATCCTTCTAGTGCTTCAATGAAAGCTACTTTCTGTTCTTTCAATTCTCTTCTATCTTGACCTAGCCAAAGCAAAATCACTTCTTTCCACTGTGGCTCAAAAATACGATAGCACTTATTACTTTCTGAATTATTTACCGGTTTATCTTCATGCTCACGTGGCAAGAAGAAATCCCAATCATCAATAGATCTAGCTGCAAAATATTCCTGAAATGTAGGATGAAAAAAAGCATAGACAGGTTGCCTAGGATTAATCATATCAATGCCGACTGTATTTAGCCAACCTAATTCCAATGCCAGATGCAACATGGACTCCTGATCACTTGGCTCACCTAAAATCTCACAGACTAGACTATGTCGTAAACGGAATCGAGTGAATTCTTTATCAATTGCCTCTTTTGCAAGTTCTCCTAGTTTTGTATTCAGTTGGTTGCGTTGCTGGCCTGTTGTTAGGAATCGATTGCTCTTCCATTCATAAAGATCATCTATAAATTGCTTATAAAGTTCTGCTTTAGTATCTGGTAGCTTTCCTTCTCGCAGATGCCACGCTGAGCATAATAAAGTTAATCGTAAAGGATTCCTAGCTAAATCTC
>JBBSCU010000426.1:0-2870 GCA_038249935.1 Chroococcales cyanobacterium | reverse complement strand
GTGGAAGCTACTCTTAAAGAGATGTATAAATCAGGTTATGTAAAAATTGATAACGACCCCATTACTGGAGCCGTTATCTACCATTTCCATGAACTTTAATTGTTATTAGTCATTTGTCTTTTGTTAAAAACCAATGACCAATGACCAATGACCAATGACCAATGACTAATGACTAATTTCTACCTAGCCACTTTTGACCATCCAAGCGCTGAATTAAGCCATACACCAATAAATCGAGAGTAGTTTTGCGCTCATCAATTAAGAATGACTCAAGAGTGCTAGGTTTTTTGCCTTCATTACAGGAAAATCCTTTTTTCCCTTGAATATCTTCTTCGGGGAAATACAAGTTAAACTGACGGAGACCAATTTCCGACCAACTGCCGATAATTTGCCAGCATTCTTCGGCGGATTCAAAGCCAGTGATTGGCATCTTCTGCTTGGCAAAAGACACTTGTAAATCTTGCACGCCTTGTTGAGCGATCGCTTTTTGTAAGGCTGGCAAGTAATCTTGCTCGATAAACTCTACAAATGGCTTATCTTCAACAGATGGGGCTTTTTCCTTTTTAGCGGCTTTAGCTGGGGCGGCTGTGGCTTCGGGTGAATCTGTACTAGGAGCGTGTTCTTCAGCCACACTGGGAGCTTGCTTGTCAACAGTGCTGGGAGCTACTTCTCCCGCTTGATTGTGATTGGTTTGGTCTGCCATTGCTCAGGTCAATCCTTTAATCTAGCTTTGGGAGCGATCGCTCACCTTAACGTATCCGGTATTTTTATTCTGACATACTAATGCAGCAGGGCAAAAATAACTGCTGTCCAGTTAAAACAACGCAAAAACTCAGAAAATAAGCTTTCTTCCCCCTACCTCCTTCAAATCCCCTTGAATCCCATCGCATTTTCTGCCTGTTGTTGTTCTGGAGTAGAATTCACCTTGTCAGACGCAACTCTGCCATTCCTCTCACGCCAAATACCAAATTGGCTCAGGAATAGACCTACTAAAATCAAGCTACCGCCAATATATTGAGGTAAGGTGGGGGCTTCACCTAAAATTAAATAGGCTGCTAGGATACCCACAATTGGGCTAAATGAGCCAACTAAGGAAGCCATAGATACAGTAGAAGTTTTCAAGCCTTTAATCCAAAAAGACTGACCTACTACCACAATCAACCCACCATAGAGAAACATCCACTGCCACAAAAATGGTGAGAGTGCATCAGCAAAATGATCGCTGCCATAAAGTACTAAAGCACTGAAGAAAAAGATTACGGTTCCTAGTGCAGTCCGAAAGATACTATAGATTCCCAGGGGAATTTGCGAGAGGTATTTCTTGCCAATAATCGTAGAAGCGGCTATGGCCACAGATCCGGTTGCTGCCAAAATTTCTCCTATGCCTAACCCGAAACCTCCCATGTTCATCATCGTTTCCCCTGGCGGCTGAAGGATGATAGTTAGGATAACACCAATAAAAGCTGCGATCGCTCCGATAAATTCCCAAATATTTACCCGATCCTTCAATAACCACACCGATAAAGCTAGAGTTAAAGGCGGTTCCAAACGTCCCACCAAGATGACATTGTTCACCCCTGTAAGTGCAAGTGCCTGGAAAATTAAACCAGGGGCTAAGGCTCCTGATAAAATTGCTACTGCTGTTAGACTGACCCAATTTTTCCTTGATATCTGCTTCAAGGTAGCTTTGTTCCACTGTCGCCCATAGATTAGGATTAGAAGTATCAAGGCGCAAAGGTTTCCCACGAATAAAACATTACACAAAGAAATCGGATTGCGATTATCCATGAAATGTTGAGCGCCAATTTCTGTTAGCTTCCGGGTAACTGCGCCAGATGCTCCAAAAATTAGCATTGCTAGCCAGAGATATGTTTGTCCAGAAATTCTATGGATTAGGGGATGTGGTCTGCTGGGTCTAGTCACAAATAATACCATTGCAATGAAAGCATTGCTTATTATATTAATTTGGCTTCATTCTGAACTAAATGAAGTTTTGTTGAGAAAATACTTAAATTATCCTGTGACTTTGAGTAACCATGAGTGTCTGAGAAAGTGCTGAGAATCAACTAAATTTTCTCAAGGGATAAATTAATCAAAATAGCGTCTTAGTTTCAATAAGCTCTCACTACCACCTGAGATAGTGTAGATGTTCAGGATAAAACAAAGAATAGGAGTCACAAATGAAACTTGCCCCCCTACTTACAAGTGTTGCTTTGGTTGGTTTTTTCACAGTTTGGGATGTACCATTAAAGGCGATCAATCCATTATTAGTACAGGCATCAGCAGCCGAAGAGTTGCCTGTAGCCAAGAAAATAGAATTGGTGACTAAAAATAAGGGTCAGATTGGTGGTGGTGATCAGCTGCGTCGTTTCTTTTTTGGTGACTTGGATCCAATCGGTATTCAGGTAGGTGGTGCCGGTCACGTAGTTAACCTTTACAATAAAGCCAATGATGTTACTTTCGCTTACTGTTCGGACTACGATGTGGTTGTAGCAGTTAAGAAAGGTAAGGTAGCTAAGTTTGAACCTAGTGAAGTGAAGTAATAAATCTACTTTTCGATTAATATTTGGCTAAGGCTAGAGGAACTATTTGATGCTCTAGCAAAAGTCTAATTGAGTCTTCCATAAAAACGAGTTAAACTTCTTGCAGAAGTTGGAAAATGGGTAAAGAGAAAGAGATAAAATTTTCTTTTTTTCTTTGCCTTTTAACTATTTTTTTAATTTTTCTTGCTAATTTAGGACTTACGCAAAAGTACACGCTATCGGGGCAATTCATGAATTGCCTCTACCCGAAAATAAGGGTTTTGGTTTATTGTTTGCGTAAGTCCTGTAATTGTCAATCTGAGGGTCTATTTTTCAGTAACTTCACTG
>JBBSCU010000425.1:0-2917 GCA_038249935.1 Chroococcales cyanobacterium | reverse complement strand
TTTTCTATGTAGTGCCAATTAATATCTAGATATGTTTAATTGTTTACATTTTTTAATAATGCCTGAATAAATATCCTACATCTATTATTAGTTTTTAGTTATTTCTAGCATAAAAGCCAAGCGATCGCTTTGAACAGCATTTAATATACTGCTTGCCAGCTTCGCTTGACTACGATGAGCATTCAATTATGCAAGTAGTATAATTGTACCATAAATTCATTTACAACGAGCTTTTTTAACTTTTCGTATTATGATGAGCGCTAAACTCTCATTTATCCTTTGTCATTAGTTATTAACGGGACTTAAACATTTTTGAGGGAGAAATTAGCCTCAAACCCATGCAGAGTAGGGTAAATACACCAAATGCTCAAAAATGGCGTAAACCTAGATATGTCAACAAACCAAGCAAAATCTTTCTGTATAGAGATTTGAGGCTCTTTTTCGGGTGTTTTTTGTCTAAAGAATGTGGATTAAATAAAGTGTAAAAGTAGGGTGTGTTAGCGGAGCGTAACGCACCATTCCAAGTTAAATAAGAATTGCACGTTATTAAATTTGCGTTCCTAAGTTATATTATTGATTTTCTCTCAGTGCCCAATGACAATAATTAACAGTTGTGTCCCAAGTTGTTTTAGAAAACGTTTATAAAAGTTTTTCCCCGCGTAAAGGGGAAAATGTTATCTCACAAACCGAACTCCCACTCAAGTCTGGGGAGAAAACTGATGCACTACGAGAACGTGCAGAGAGTGTCAATGTTTTGCGGCGGATCAACCTAACGATCGCAGATGGCGAATTTATGGTATTGGTAGGCCCTTCTGGTTGTGGTAAAAGCACTCTGCTGCGGTTAATCGCCGGGTTAGAAGTGATGACTGGAGGCAATATCTGGATAGGCGATCGCCTGATCAATGACCTACCACCCAAGGAACGCGATATCGCAATGGTGTTTCAAAATTATGCCCTCTATCCCCATATGACGGTGTATGACAACATCGCCTTTGGGTTACGCCGCAGGGGAAGCAGAGGAGAAAATACTCCCTCATCTCCATATCTTCGGACGTGGGCGGAAAATCTTTTTGTGGGGGCGACAAAAAAGTTACCTAAAGGACTGCGCTACATTTCTGACCAAGAAAGGAGTGTGGATCAGCAGGTACGTAGTGTTGCCCAACTGTTGCAAATCGAAACATTGCTGAATCGCCTACCTAAACAGCTATCTGGGGGACAAAGACAACGAGTTGCACTAGGACGAGCGATCGCGCGTGACCCTCAAGTGTTTTTAATGGATGAACCGCTTTCTAACTTAGATGCCAAACTGCGGGCAGAAACCCGCGCCCAAATTGTCAAATTGCAGCGCCAATTGGGGACAACAACAATTTACGTTACCCACGATCAAACAGAAGCGATGACAATGGGCGATCGCATTGCGATTATGTCTGAGGGTAAAATTCAACAAGTTGCTTCTCCTTTAGAACTTTACAACCGCCCTGCTAACCTTTTTGTCGCAGAGTTCATTGGTTCACCACCAATGAATTTTATTCCTGTGGAATTTCATGCGCCCCTATTGATTACTCATTCCCAGTTTCGTTTTACCCTCCCAGAAGTCTGGGGAAATGCTCTAAAAAAATATAATGGACAAACCCTAATTTTAGGCATTCGCCCAGAACATTTGAACTTGAGTATGCCTGCCCCCAAAAATCTATCAGTACAAGTAGATTTGGTAGAGAACCTTGGCAATGATTCCTTTCTCGCCGTTAGGATTGCCGAACCTGGATCTGAACCTACCACTACGGGCAATTACCTACAAGTGCGAATACTACCAGACCGATTTGTCCAAGTTGGTGAGCAACTTTGGTTATCTTTAACTCTAGAAAAAATTCACTTTTTTGACCCAAAAACTGAGCTAGCGATATTTCCCTAGAATTAATCTTGGTAATTACCAGAAGATTGATGTAATCTTGGCGGGTCATTTTGTTAGCGATCGCATCTCAAATAAGTCCTCATTTTTCTCCTAATCTTCTGGGGGTATCGCAATCATTTGGGCTTTTTTCTTCCATCACACCCTATTTATCAGATTTTGGTAGCCATTCCAACTTTTAGCACAGTTAAATTAAGCGATCGTAACCCTGATAAATACCTTGCCAAAGTCCTAAACTTAGCCGGATGTCATTTATCCAGATACGGGATTGGGGTAAATCTAACTCTGCGTACCTACTTTCTGCCAAATATCAACCTGATATTCCTTTCGCAAGAGCCTAAATCATCACCAGGGCTATTTAGTTCTAGGCATAAACCGCCCAGAACTAAAGTTCTGTGGCTCATAGCTAAAATCGGTTAAAACGGACTATAACCTTTTCTCAGTCGTCTTTAGACGACTTTCGCTATTAGACTCAGAATTCATTCTGAGGCGGGCTAGATGAGAATGAAATAGCCCTGAAATCATCACATTCCCAACTTCTCTAAAAAGTCGGGAATCTAAGCCGAACCTCTGATTATTTTGCACTCAACTGATATCTTTCCTTTAACACATGGGTATTATAAGCCTACTCTGGTAACAATATCTTCATAAAGATACATCAAAACAAAATATATTTACGCAATTCTACTGTGATATTATGCTTTTATTATTTCTGGGATTGGATTAAATAATTCTCAAAAAATCAGTATTTACCGGATAAGATAAACAATTCATAAATGATATAACTTTAATAAATTCTCTTTTGTTTTAGCTACTTGATTTGAAAGTTAATAAAACCAGATGCAGTAGTTACATAAATATAGTTTCATCCTGTGCCTAAAAAGTTAATTTTTAGGCACGACCACCAATTTTGATAAAAAATCAAAAATCCGCTATAAACCACTTGACAGGGAAGCATCTATGTCTCGAAAACGTCAGCTATTCAAGGTAATTCAAAAAACCTTTATA
>JBBSCU010000424.1:0-2925 GCA_038249935.1 Chroococcales cyanobacterium | reverse complement strand
AATAAAAGCGCAGTCGGTGGCTGTTGGCAACCTGCCCAATGCCGTGCAGTGGCTAAATATAAGCACGGGCGTAATCAATGAGCCGGGCTACTTGTTTGCGTACCTGAGTTATGACGACCAGAATGCCCAACCAGTGTATTATGATGAATTTACCATTACCCATGCCGAGAGCCATTTAATACAGGCTACCAGCTACTATCCCTATGGGTTACCAGCCTATACATGGATGCGCGAAGGCGAAACAGCAAACAAGTTTGCTTTTCAGGGCAAGGAGTTAGATCCAAATTCTGGCTGGAACGACTTTGGTAGCCGTATGTATTGGGCTGACTTAGGACGATGGTTTGTAACAGATCCTCAGAGGCAGTTTGGCAGTCCATATCTTGCATTAGGTAATAACCCAACTATGGGCATTGATCCAAATGGTGAGTTTGTTTTTTTTATTCCCATTATTGTTGGTGCTGTATTAGGTGCGACTACTGGAGGAATAATAGCTCATAATAACGGGCAAGATTGGTGGAAAGGCGCAATTACGGGTGCATTTGTTGGAGCTGCATTAGGAGCTGGTTTTGCAGCTGCTGCGCCAGCAGCAACTGGTATTACAACAACTGCAACGATTCAGGGAGTTTCATCAACCGTCTATACAGCCGGGTGGAGTATAACATCCTCGGCAATCTATAGTGGTGCCACAAATGCGGCATTTAATTTTATAGGAGGTGAGGAGGCATGGAAGGGTGCTCTTTCAGGTGCCGCATCCTCTGCTGTTGGTATGGGACTATCATATGCTGGTGCAAGTTTGCTTGGAAAAACAGAAGGGTTGGGCGGGGGATTTGCTAAACTAGGTTGGGAGGCCTTTGCCACCACGAGTTCCTCTGTAGCTGGGAATTTAGCTAGTAATCAAGATGCTTTTAAAAATCTTAATATTGGTATTGGTCCATTGTCACTGCCAATTAGGGATGGAAAGGTTTCAAAGAATCCATTTGATCATTTAAATAACATCTTGTTTGCGGCTGCAAACATACCTGGACTAAATAGTACGCTACGAGGCCAATCAAAAGCTGTATTTGATAAAAGTACTTTATCATGGTATTACAGAAATCTTACAGTGCTAGAGTACACTAAAAAATATGGTAGTTTTGATAAAATGGGTGAACATGATTTAAGTAGTTTTTACAGATCATCTTTAATTGGCACTGGTCATTTTAATATTTTTGGTCAAAATTATCTTAGCACTATTGATGGACCGCAAATATTACTTCATGAGAATGTTCATATGTTTTTCAGAAGATCAAATTCTGATTCTTATCTTAATTTAATATTTGGAAATTTTGGTTTTAATTACGACTCGCTAGATAGAAGACTTGCTTGGAAATTATCTGGTGTAAAGGATGGAATGTAAATCTAAAATAAATGTTTTGTATTTTCTGCATTTTTAGTTTTGTCTCTGTTTCATCAGACACAGTTAATTTTAATAATTGTAATTCAATTGAGAAAAGAATAATTAATCTCGATAAGTTGAAAGGTGCTCAATATGTTGATCTCCGATGCAATAGACTTACTTCTCTTAAAAATATGCCCTTGAATTCAGTTAAATTTTTAGACATTTCTTATAATCCAATCAAATCGTTAAAAGATACAGATTTAAATAGTCTTGAATTAATCAATATTACTGGTACTGATATTCGCGACTTACCAAAATCCTTATGTGGATTAAGAAAGCCGTTAAAAGTTGTATCTGAAAATGGTGTGTTAACTTATATTCCCGATTGCTTATTTGAGGATAGGTTGGGAATACTAAATGTATATTTACCTGAATCGACAATAACCTCGCAGATTATTAATTGTTCTAGTCTTAAAAATATCATAATTATCGCAAAAAATAGAATTATTGAGGAAAAAACAATTGACTACATATCAAGCCTTGACGGACTTACACACTTAGGACTTCATAATGTAAATGGCCTCAAAGGACTAAATAAAATAAAAGATAATATTAGTTCTTTATCTATAAGCATTTGTGACACTTGTAATGTATCGAATATTTTGAACGAATTGTCAAATTTTTCAAATCTGAAAATTCTTGAACTTAATATTCCTAGTAATGCTCAAGTAGGAAGTGAAGTACGTTTATTAAGTCAAGTTGAAGTTTTGATGATTAAAAGAATTGGTAGAAAAGAACGAGTATCTCTGCCAATTGAAATATTGGAATTGAAAAATCTTAAAGCAATCTATGATTTTGAAAATGTTAAAGAAATCAATTTAGATAAAGGTGTATTAGTAATTCGAAGAAATTTTAATCGAGATGCTTTTTATAAGAGAATGGGCTATAGACTTGGTATGTATAGTGACCCAGGACTTATAGATTTAAAATAAATACTTCCTCTACAAGCCTTGTAAATGTTGCGCAGAGGAACAGCGGAGTCTACAAACAGGCATGATGGATGATAAAGAAGCTAAGCGAGAGTTATAAAAAATGCATGACTTATGCTAAGCAACACCGAGGATTTGTGCGGAATGGAAATGAGGTTAAAAGTATAGAAGATTATATTTTGAATTCTTATAAGTTGTGAAAGCACAAGTAATTTTTTTAATCTTATTACTATCTGCACCTGCCTGGGCACAGGAATTAAAACCGTTGGTGAAGGTAGATTCTGTTTCTCCAATTATTGTTGGTGCAGTTATCGGTGGTATTGTTGGCGGTGTTCATGCATCTAAATCAGGCGATTATTCACTAGCTGGCGGCATATGGCGTGGTGCCCTAATTGGTGGTTTGGCAGGAGCAACAGGTGCTGACAATGCAGCTTCAGTTGTCGATGGGCTGGTTAACCTAAGTTTTGAAGCCTTTGGAACTACTGCAACCTCAGCAGCATCAAATATACTTACAGGCCAACGCTGGGATTCAAGATTAGATATAGGAGTAGGAGATTT
>JBBSCU010000423.1:0-2938 GCA_038249935.1 Chroococcales cyanobacterium | reverse complement strand
GTTTAAAGGAAAAGGGCAGGGAGGCAGGAGGGCAAAAAAGCAGAGAAGATATATTTTAGAATGCAATAATGAGTCTTTGATACTCGTGAACGAGTCTTTTAGCTCCGTTCATCCACCTTTGATACTCATTAATGAGTCTTTTAGCTCCATTCATCCACCTTTGATACTCATTAATGCTCATGCGCTTCTCCCCCGCGAGTCTATTTACCTAAAAATCGCTGTAATTTAGAGAAAACTACCCTGTATAAGAGTTACCGATTCTGTCTACAAAGACGTTGTGGGACAATGGCAAACGACCTGGATTCAAGCGTGGCTCTGCTGCATAGCCAACAGGAACTAAGATAGCGATCGCTAAATCTGGATTATCCCCAGCACCAATCACTTCTTTTACCTGATCCTCAATCCAACCGTTCATAAAGCAAGTGGACAATCCCAAACTTTCTGCTGCTAACACCAAATGGGTAGCGGCAATGATGGCATCTTTGATAGCATATTCGCGTTTTTTGTCGCCTAGCCCCGCTTGAAATTGCGGGACAGCAGTTTTAAAGTAGTTTACCGTGCCTTCATTCCACGCTCCAGTTTCGGTTGCTCGGTCAAAAATCGGGGTCAAATCTTGTTCACCTACGTTAGGATCGGCAGCAAATACAAAGGTTACAGGTGCTTGGACAATTTGCTGTTGATTCCACGATGCTGCTGATAGTGCTGCTTTTTGCGCCTGATCTTGCACGAGAATAATTTGCCAGTCTTGGATATTAAAGCTGCTGGGCGCTGCCACGGTCAACTCTACCAGTTGCTTGAGCAGTTCTGGCGCAATAGGATCTGTTTTAAAAGTTTTGATTGAACGACGTTTAGCGATCGCACTGGGTACATCTAAAGCTTGGGTTTGGGTAATTGAACTCATGAGATTCTCCGGGTAGTTGAGTGATGACTGAATAATTCGTAATTAGGATATGAGATTACGCATTAGCTACTGGCTCATTAGCAACCGGCCAAAATGGATAGTCTGTATATCCCTTTTCATCACCACCATAAAAGCTTGCTTGATCTGGTTCGTTTAGTGGTGCATTTAAAGCCAAGCGTCGGGGTAAATCGGGATTTGATATAAATAGTGTGCCAAAGGCAACTAAATCTGCTGCATTGTTTGCCAGTACAGCATCGCCTTTTTCACGGGTATAACCACCATTGACCATGAGTGTACCTGTAAAGCGATCGCGTATATGACTAGTGGGTACAATTATCCCGCCATGTCTGATATCTGCCTCTGTTGCCTCATAAATATGCAGATATGCTAAATTAAACTGATTCAACGCTTGAGTCGCATAACCAAATGTCTCCAGGGGATTGGAGTCACGCATATCGTTAAAAGTCCCACTGGGAGAAAAACGTACTCCGACTCGGTTAGAATCCCACACACTAGTTACTGCCTCTGTCACCTCCAACAGAAATCGAGTCCGATTTTCAATTGAACCACCATATTGATCTGTGCGCTGATTCGTACCATCCCGAAGAAACTGATCTATTAAATAACCATTGGCTGAGTGAATTTCTACCCCATCAAACCCAGCAGCTAGGGCATTTGCCGCTCCTTGACGGTACTGTTCTACTATCTCCGGTATCTCTGAAGTTTCTAAAGCCCGGGGAGTTACAAAGGGTTTTGACCCCTCATAAGTTGAGGCATCACCTTTAGGAGCAATGGCAGAAGGTGCAACAGGTAAAGCTCCATCCGGTTGTAAGTCAGGGTGAGAAATCCTGCCTACGTGCCATAGTTGCAGAAAAATTCTCCCTCCCTGCTGATGCACACTATCGGTTACTAACTTCCACCCCTCCACCTGTTCTGGTGAATAAATTCCTGGTGTACTGGGATAGCCTTGTCCTTCAGGAGTTACCTGTGTTGCTTCCGCAATAATCAGTCCGGCGGAAGCACGTTGCACGTAGTAGGTAGCATTGAGTTGATGCGGTACGTTTCCCTCAGCTGCCCTGTTTCGGGTTAAGGGTGCCATTATTATCCGGTTAGGTAATTCCAGATTCCCTAATTGGTAAGTAGAGAATAAGTTGATATCAGTAGTCATGTCGCTTCGCTCCAATTCAAAATTCCGAACCCCACCTGACACCACGGGGTAGGGACACAGCATTGCTTATTTGTGTCAACTTAAGCTAGAAATGACTTAACTGTTGGCTCCCTCACCCGCCTGGAACTAAAGTTCAAGGCTAATAGCTAAAGTCTACTGAAGTAGACTAAAGATTTTTGACTATATTTAGTCATCTTTCAGATGACTTTCGCTATTAGCAAGGAACTTCAGTTCCTTGCGGGACATGACTTTTACGTTAAGTTGACACCAATGAGCAATGCTGTGTCCCTACGACAGATGTAGTTTAAATACCTAAATTATTTATGAGAATATCAACGTGAGGAACTTTTTCAAAGAGTTGCTCTACTCCTGATGCTGTGGCTGTGGCTGCGTCAGCAACAACACCAGAAACTTTCGCGTCGGGTGTAGAATGCTTAATTTTAGCGATCGCTTCAGCTACTCTTTCTTCAGAGCGATCGTTAACAATCACTGATGCACCTTCTTGAGCTAGTCCAAGGGCGATCGCCAAACCAATACCTGCGGTTGAACCACTCACCAGCGCGGATTTACCATGCAATTTTAAGTCCATTTCGCTCTTTCCCCGTTAGTTGAAGAAACAGAATGCTCTGGGAGTGGGGAGTGGGGAGTGAGGAAGATTAAGCAATGCCCCATGCCCCATGCCCAATGCCCTTAACTTAATTTAATTTAAAGATGCTGTGCTAAGGTCTTATTCAAGGTGGTTTTTGGGACTGCCCCTACGACAGTATCGACCTGCCGACCTCCCTTAAAAACCATCAGCGTCGGGATGCTACGAATTCCATAATGGCTGGCGACAGTCGGATTTTGATCTGTGTTCAGTTTCACAAATT
>JBBSCU010000422.1:0-2951 GCA_038249935.1 Chroococcales cyanobacterium | reverse complement strand
TTCCACCTTCACTAGCTTCTAAGATTTCTAGTTCTAGTTCGGTTTTGTTTTTGTTGGGCTTGACTTTATTTGCACACAGGACTATTCCACTGTGACGCGAGAAGAATTTTTGGGGTTGTACTGTTAAAGAGTCGAAGATTTGCCTGTATGTCGCACTTTTGCGGTTTGGTTCCCGGATGTTCGGCTCTAGCGGTAGGTCTGTGGGGAAGGTGTCTACATGGGCGGTGGCGATGATGCAATCGGGATTGGCTTGAAAATAGTTGTCTACTTTTAGGTTCCAGGTCTTGGGCATAGTTGATTAAAGTTAAGTTGGTTGTGGGGTCAGGGGTGAAAAATTTAGATGCTAACTTACATCTGGGTGTCGGTTGTCGTTGAGCGGTAAATTTGACGCAACTCATCTAGTATAAATAGCCATAAATTCCTAGATTGAATTACCAACGCTCTAACGTCAACCCATCAACATAATCAAAGTCTGTATCATCTGTCACTAATATCCACCCCTGCTCTAAACATTGCGCCGCAATCCAAACATCATTCATCGGAATTGGTCGTCCCTTTCGTTTCAGTGCCAGTCGGGTTTGAGCATAGACTGCTGCTGTTTCTCGATCTAATGGCACAACTACACAAGCCTCAATGAACTCCAGATAACGAGGTAAATTTTGTAAGGGACGAGTGGAGTTTAATGAGCCAAAAAGTAATTCGCCCACTACGATGATCGGTAGAACCACCTCTGGTAATGCTAGTATCCGTGAAACGAGCGCTGTGTCCCCATTCAAAAAACGCACCGCCACAGAGGTATCCAGGGCAATCTCACCACTCATTCACATTCACCTGCCGACATTCTGCTGTGATCACCCGTTTTAATTCTTCCGCTTCTACATCACTTAAAATACCTGCAAATTTTGCGAGGGGATGAGTTTTGCGTGTTGCTTTCACTCTCCGAAAAAAATCCAGTACTGACTCAACTATATCATCAGGAGCAAGTTCTAGTTCCTGGAGCAATTCTTCACGATTTGTCATGCATTTAATTGTTCAAAGGCTAGTTCATTCCTTGTTTTCAGTATATCCAAAGTCCCAAAGCGATAACCCTGACGGCATGACGGGAGCTTACCGCCTACGTCATACAGAAGCTCTGTTTTGGACTTAAAGCACTTACCACTCATAAACGGATGGAGTTTTAATAAGGAACAGTGTTTAAACTCAACTATCTCCTATTAAGGCAGCGATCTGCTCGTACTCAAGCTGTACCACTGAAACGGGCAATCGATTTAATCGGCTCTCTAAGACCTTGGGAACTCCGACTGGAAACTGACTAATATGTGATACCCACCAAGTATCGCTTGTAACGCGAGAGTGAATATCCTGCCGTCCGTCATTGTCTGAGATGTGAATCTCTAAAATTCTTTCTGGTGGAAGCCCTAAACTCCAGTCAAGAGCTATTCGGCTTTTGTCATGCCAAATATTCAGATGTGCCAAGTCAACGACTATCTTGATCTGTGGGGCATCTTGGCAGAATTGGGCAACTTCTGCCCCATTGTCCAAAAGGTTTTCAACAGCACTGAACGGTAGTGTCGGATACATTGTCTCCACACCCAGAACAATACCTCGCTCCTGACAAAGCTGATGAAGACAATGAATGTTTTGCACAAATATTGCATACGCAAGGGCGCGTTCAGCTGTTTTGGAAAAATTCCCTCCATGCACGGAATAAGCTGTGATACCTATACTTGCTAAGTAGTCTGTCAGTCGCTCAAAATATTTCCAGTCTTGCGGCTGGGCTAGATTAAAAGGATGGTGGCTCTTGCCCCAGACAAAGGCGTGATGCCCTCGATAGACCATTCCCAATTTTCTAAAATCCTCAATTGCTTGCACAGCCAAAGCATCAGGTCTAGGCCCGATTGCTAGTTCAACATGGCGAATTCCTGCTTCCCAAAACACCGTTAATGCTTCACGGGTTGAAATTCCTCCGTAGGCTGATAAACTTAGATACAACTCCATCAATCCTCCCGTGTTGATGTATATTCAAAGATTGCTGTTCTGGGGGTGAGAGTGAAAATTTTAGTGGCGTACCCCACTAAAAGGCTTATTTCCTGAGCCAATTGCTGTTTTTGTTCCTCTGGGTATTCCATATTTCTAAACAAACCTTCTACTTCACCTGAGATGTAGTAGTCAATTTGTTCTTTGATATTCGTCTCTGTACACTCATTCAAGTTATAGATCCGCTTATAAGCTACTTCAATCAAATGCTCAACCAAGCC
Source organism: Chroococcales cyanobacterium (assembly GCA_038249935.1). Taxonomy (GTDB): domain Bacteria; phylum Cyanobacteriota; class Cyanobacteriia; order Cyanobacteriales; family Nostocaceae; genus Nostoc. The sequence goes on along the minus strand of JBBSCU010000422.1, from coordinate 693 downwards.
TAATCTCAAAGACAGAGTATAGGTGTACCGAATATAGGTACGTTCGTCATCATAGGCATTACTGTCTTCCTGGGTCTGATAGTTACTTAAACCTATAGGTAACTCAACAGTTGTTAATAACCAGCTAGTTGGATCGTCTGCAATCCTAAACTCAGATTTGTGTGTATACCAATTCTTGCTCTTGATCTGGTTTAACTCTTGCACAAATGCTCTCAATTCTGCTGTTGACAACAAGCAACGAGCATCGGTAGCCAGAGCGTCTGTGATCCCTTTGAGTTCTATTGTCTGTGCTTCTACCAGTCTTTGTTCTGAGTCACGAAGTTCTTGCATTCGTGCTTTTACTATTTGTTGCAAATCTGCAATCTCTGGCTCAAATTGATTGGCATGATTTTGCACCAATTCTTCATAACTTGAAAGTAGGGAATTAAAATCTGTCAAAGCGCATTCCTCACTTTTTAATTGCGAATTGTTAATAAATGTTGCAGTTGCAAATAACCGCAAAGCTTTAAATAGTTCTTTTGTACTACTATATCATTAACCATTTCATTTTTAAAGATATTGCGCCCAGAATAGCAGAAAGAAATTAGCAGATAATAAATAGCTGATGGCGTACCCGCCCACCGGAGGCGATCGCGTTCCTACTGATTAGCCAAATCACCATTTATCATCGTTTCAATCACAATACCCCCAAAC
>JBBSCU010000421.1:0-2958 GCA_038249935.1 Chroococcales cyanobacterium | reverse complement strand
TGACTTCGTTAAGAGATTGCTTTTCTAAGTCAGTCAACTCAGGTAAATCATCCTGCCATTCTGAAAAAAAATGTTCGTCGTCTGCAAGTTGTAGACCAAATTCATCAATAAGTTGGGCTAGGGTGATATCTTTTCCTTGAATAAGTTGAACCATTTGTTAAACCTTTTAGTTAATTATTGTTCCGCTAGGCGATCGCTCGAAGCCATAACATAATACTAATAGGCGCTCTAATTAGAATAGCAGCGATCGCCTAGCCTCTTTGATGGGCTTTGAATTGTTCAATACTGCGCCACCGTCTACTTTTCCAAGTTTCTGCAATCCTGTACTTAGCGTAAAATTTGGTCAATCATCCCGTTGGCTTGGGAACCATAACCACCCCCAAATAAATTGAAGTGATTCAAAATGTGATACAGGTTATAGAGCGTTTTTCTCTGCTCATAGCCTGTATCTAAAGGAAGAACTTCGTTGTAGCCCTGATAAAATGCTGCTGGGAAGCCACCAAACAATTCTGTCATGGCGATATCAACTTCGCGATCGCCAAAATAAGTTGCTGGATCAAATATCACTGGTTCTCCTGACATAGTACACCCAGCATTTCCGCCCCATAAATCGCCATGTACTAAAGAAGGTTGCACTTGATGATCCGCCAATAGTTCCGGGATAGTTGCTAATAACTTGTCTTGTTGAGGAAAATTACCCCCTCGTCGTCTTGCTAACTGAAATTGATAACCCAAGCGATATTTAACATAAAATTCTGTCCAGTCTGCTGTCCAAGTATTGATTTGCGGCGTAGAACCAATAGTATTGTTAATTTTCCAACCAAAATCTTGACTGCTGCTAGCTTTATGCATCGCTGCCAACTTGCGCCCCATTTCTTCCCATAAACTGCTGTTACCGCTACCAAGTTCTAACCACTCCAAAACTATGTAGCTAGAATTATCAGCAGTACCCCAGCAAATAGGTTTTGGAATGCGAATACTAGCTGTTGCTAGCATTTCCTTTAAACCCATTGCCTCAGCTTCAAACATCGCAGCTTGGGATGGTTGGTTAAGCTTGACAAAGTAGGTTATCTCACCATTGGAAACAGCATAACCTTGGTTGATGCATCCGCCACCAACCGATCGCTGTTGCTGACTCTGAAATTTTTCACCAGTCACCTGGCTAATATGACTATCGATTTCAGTCCACATCATACAATTTTGGATTTTAGATTAGTAACTGGGCATTGGGTACTGGTTATTAATCATCTTCCCAATGCCCAATGCCTAATGCCCTATTTTTAATTTACGGCTTGAGAACAACTACACCATAAGCATCTGGGCAAAGATATTCTTTGGCTACTTGCATCAAGTCAGTTGCATTTTGGCTCTGAATACTAGCTGGGTAGTTAAACGCGGGTTCTAAATCTCCCACTAAAGATTGATAATAACCATATAACCCAGCGCGATCGCTTGGTGTTTCGTTGCCAAAAATAAATCTGTTTGCTACTCGCCGCCGTACACGAGCAATTTCTGATTCTGCGACTAACTCTGTTTGGAGTTTGCCAATGTGTTGAGCGATCGCATCTTCTACTTTAGCTAAATTTTCCACTGCACATTTAGCTGAAATATAAAACGTTCCTTGTAGCTGATTGCTCATGTTGCTCACTGAAATTGAGGAAACCAATCCCCGTTCTTCTCGTAAATCTCGCACCAACCTTGATGTCCGTCCGTGTCCCAAAATTCCTGCTAAAACATCCAATCCATAGGTGCGTTCTAGTTCGGTCATTCCGGGAACCCGCCAAACCATCACTAGCCTAGCTTGTTGCAGACTTTCATCTATAAATTCTCGACGGACAATTTCTGTAAATGGAGATTCACTATTAAGTGGAGAGTGGGGAGTGAGCTGGCGGTGAGCGTAGCCGAATGGGAGTCGGCTTGCCGTGAGCGTAGCCGAACGGGAGTCGGGAGTGACTTTTGTAAATCCTTCAGCAATAATTGCAATTAATTCTTCCACGGGCAGATTGCCCACAGCCACAGCAGTAATTGACTGCGGTTGATACCAACTAGTATGAAAATCCCGCATCTGCTGGGGTTTAAGTTCAGCAATCACTGATTCTGTCCCCAATACTGGACGGCGATAAGGTAGCTCATCAAAGGCTGTCTCCATCGCCCGCCTAAATGTACGTCGCTGGGGATTATCCTCTGAACGCCTAATTTCTTCTAAGACTACCAATCGCTCACGTTCAAAGGCATCATCAGGAATACTCGCATTAGATACTACATCTATTTGTAGTGGCGCAAGCTCGGCAAAATCTTTAGGCGCAGTAGTTATATAGTAATGAGTATAGTCTTGGCTAGTAGCGGCATTGGTAACAGCACCTCGCTCTTCAATTCGGCGTTCAAACTCGCCGCTAGCTAGTCGTTCTGTTCCCTTAAAAATCATATGCTCTAAAAAATGAGCCATGCCGTTAATAGCATCAGGTTCTACAGATGAACCAACTTTAATCCATAAATTGAGGTTCACTGCTTCAACTGGCATCTGCTCCGCGATGATTGTCAAACCATTGGGCAACTGGTGCAGTGTCGGAGCATTGAGACGAGTAGATTTCCGCAGGGTTGAGGTCATTGCTATTTGTATGTGAGGAGCTACGTTACTCCTTTATCTTATCCACGACTTCAAATAAGCACCCCTTGCACCAAGCCCAAACAACTGGAAGTCGCGGCTATGCAAACAAAGTCCACCTGCGCGGACTAAGGGAAATCAAGGGTTTTGAAGCCTGGGTCGGCAAGCTTTGTTCTGGTAGCCGCGATTTTAATCGTTAGCTGCAAGATATGAGGTAAGGAATGTGGATTAAATAAAGTGCAAAAGTAGTGCAAAAGTAGGGTGTGTTAGCGGAGCGTAACGCACCATTCCAAGTTAAATAAGAATTGCACGTTATTAAATTTGCGTTCCTAAGTTATTTTTTGCAGGTCGAT
>JBBSCU010000420.1:0-2976 GCA_038249935.1 Chroococcales cyanobacterium | reverse complement strand
GTTTGGTCCCTTTGGCTTTGCAAACCGGACACCAATTCGCAATCTCTGGTTGGTGGGAGACTCAACGCATCCAGGTGAGGGGACGGCAGGTGTGAGCTATTCGGCGTTGACGGCTGTGAGGCAGATTGAGGCGGGATGGTAGGGACGATCACAGACGCTTACTCCAGTCCGCTCAACGGCGGCAGACAGCCTTTGTATCTCCGCCAGGGTAACGATTCTGCCCGTTTTAGCGCATGTCATAATCCTCATCTTCAAGAATGCTTCTCCGGATCTTCATAGGGACCGAGAAATCTCTCTCCGTTGAAATGAATCATATGATCCGGTTGGTCAGCTACCCAAACTTCTGTTTCCCAAGAAATCTCAGCCAGATATCGAGTCATTTCCTTGCGATTTGGGAAAGCAGTCACAAAGACAAGTCCTTCACGACTTGACTGAAAAAGCCGCTTCAATTCATTACGGCGCTTTAAGTTAACTGGACCGTGGCTAGTAACAGCTTCCACTAGTACAAGCCAGCCTTGCTCTTCATAATGCACCACGAGATCTGGCATTTTACCGTGAGGATCGAGTTCAACCCCAATTTCTCGAAACCTCTGAGTTTCGTTAACAATAAATTTATCTCCAGCATCACCGACATACAACACGATGCCCCCAGGCGTAAATCTGGAGCAAAATTTCTCTAAAATATCCCTTATCAACAGGTTCTGTCCACCTGCTGAAAGTTGGATTGCTTGACCGTTGGGCAGACTAACAGGAATCAGCGAGATATTTCGCTTTCTGTCTTGCAACACATTTTTCACTGACACCGCATAATTCTGACGGGCCTCTTCCCATAGTTCAGAGCCATAGGATTGAAAAAGGGAGAGGGCTTGTTGATGAAGTTGATAACACCACTTGGGGCTATTAATGGGACGATCCGGGCGATCTGGATTCTCAATCACTAACCCCATCTGCACAAATTGGTGCATTGTTTGCCGTCGAACGGTTTCTCGCGTGTTGGGCGCGTATTGTTTACCGTAGTAATCACGAAACCAATCCATCATTTCAGTAATTCCGCGTCTTGGGTCTGTCGCTTGACTCCAGAGGGTCTCAGGGCGAACGTTTGCCAATGCCAATAGGCAAAGTGCTGAACGTTCATTCTGCTGCTCTCTAGGAGCAGAAATATCTTTGAGAATCGCAAGTGCTTCCTCAATACGTTTACTAGCCTGAATCGCATTGATTACTTCACTCATAATTGACAGCGTGGTGTGTACAAGCTGATCGAGCTTTTCCCGATTAGATACAGTGTCATTGATTTGGCTCCCCAAAGACATCAAATCATTTTTGCAAGGGTATTTTATCCTACGCAAATCGGTCGCATTGATTTGTGTGTGACCACTGAACTGACGGAAGTAGGTATCGAATAGCGTTGAATTAAGAAATGCCGCTAGCCCTCGTGCAAGGTCAGGATTCATACCTTCACCTTCAGCATGGAAGTAGTTGAGATGATTTTCTATTCCCAATAATGGTTCATCCATAGGAGAACAGACAGCAGCCACAACGCGGCGTTTCTCTTCTTTAGCTGAAAAACGTTTCGTCAAAACATACCACCCTCTCTGAATCAGCCATTTCTGAGTTTCCTGATTTTGTTCAATTGCGATCGCCTTGCGAGGATTCTTGGGTGGAAACGAAATTTTCTCCGCATTCATAGATTCTGGGTAAATCAACGGGACACTGTTCTCATCCAAACAATTTCTCAAAGCCGACTTCAAGCGAAAGTCTACAACCGGACCAGTTGACACATCTAAACCCAGTTCATCTAAGGTGCATGGCAATTTATCCATCTGCACTCTCAAAGCATCTTCAAGAGAGTTCGTAATAATATGAATAAACTGTTCAGCATCGTTTATTTCAATCACTTCACGATAAGGAACATGTCTCGTTTCTGAAAACTCATCTAAAGCATTTCCAGAATGATTAGTGACTTCTATAAAATCAGGATTCAGTTTCGTTTTGGTTGCATGAAAAATAATATTTTCCTGGAGCACATCATCGTCTGCAAAAACGACTGATCGGCTTTTAAATACGTGAATCTTTCTAAGTCCCATTTCCTTTAAAAATGCTTTACGAAAAGGGCGAAAGTATGTACCATTGCAGAAGCTTCTTGGCGTGATGGCAACCATCTCTCCATCTCCAGAAAGCTGTAACATGGCAAGCCAAACAAACGCACTATAAAGATTGACTGTTTCGACTCCAAGACTTGAGAGAATCTTCTTCTCTACTGATTGACTATTAATCTTCTTATAAGGAGGATTTAGGATTATATGAGTAAAACAAGTAGTAGATTTCGGAAAAAGGGGTAGATTTACTTCAACCGCAGCTTCTATAAAACTCTTTTCACATAAGCAATAATCTGCTTTAATCCCTTGTTTGTCTAAAGCGATACAGCACTCTATTAATCGTTGATTCAAGAACGGAAGAAAACTTGACTCAACCTCGTATGCTGTTATGAAACAGCTTTCAACTGAATCAGGGCTAACTAATAATTGCTCAACAAAGGCGGTAGTTAATGAACCAACTCCTGCGCCAGGATCTAGCAGACTAATATGACCTGCCAAATTACTAAACTGTCCTGCCATAAAACGAGCTATCGGAGCGGGGGTTAAGAACTGCCCCAATTCACTGCGTTGCTTAAGGTTCAGCTTTGAGGAAACATGAATCCTGGTAATATCCGTGGAGTCTGTAAGGAAGGTCATCATCCTGTCAATTTAATGCCAGCTATGAAGACATGTCATAGAGACGTGTCTTAGTACACCTAACATTAGTACACCTAAAAAGCATCTCCATCTTCAAGTGGTAGAAGCTTTTTTACTGGTGGTTGACTTTTTAGTGGTTGTTTTCTTGGCGGTTGTCTTTTTGGTGCCAGTTGTAGTTTTAGCGGCAGTCTTTTTGGCGGTGCCGCTGGTCTTGGTGGCTTTGGTGGTTTCAGTCGCAGTGCTG
>JBBSCU010000419.1:0-2980 GCA_038249935.1 Chroococcales cyanobacterium | reverse complement strand
GACTCAGTTAGATGAGGTCAAAAATGAAAAAGGTTCAGCAAGTGTACCAAAAGGGGTTACAGGTAAATTATATGTGACAGTTCCTATACTTCAAGCTACTGGGTTATACCCTAGTCAACAAATTGCTGTGACTGGAATTTTGTACAAACCAAAGGCGGCTTCCAATCCTGGTGGTTTCGACTTTCAAAAGTTTCTCAAGCAAGAAGGAACGTTTGCCGGTCTAGTTGGGCGACAAATAAATGTTTTGGATCAGGAACGTAAATGGGGGTGGTGGCAAATTCGGGAGCGAATTGTGCGATCGCAAGTTCGTTGGTTGGGTGTCCCGGAAGGGCCTCTTGTGAGTGCAATGGTTTTAGGCAGCAAAGCTGTTGATTTACCCTACGATATCCGCGACTTATTTATACAAGCAGGATTAGCTCATGCTTTAGCAGCTTCTGGGTTCCAAACTTCTTTGATTTTGAGTGTGATATTACAGTTAACGAAGCGGACAAAAAAAGGAACGCAATTTACTCTTGGCTTTTTGGCTTTAATCATTTTTCTGAGTTTAACAGGTTTTCAACCTGCGGTTCTCAGAGCCGTAATTATGGGTTTCGCGGCATTAGTTGGTTTACTATTAAAAAGAAAGGTAAAACAGTTCGGATCATTACTATTAGCAGCAACTCTGTTATTAGTGTTTAATCCTTTATGGATTTGGGATTTAGGCTTTCAATTAAGTTTTTTAGCAACACTGGGATTAGTCGTAACAGTACCCCCATTAGTCAATCGCCTAGCATGGCTACCACCTGCGATCGCTGCTTTGATTGCCGTTCCTTTAGCTGCCACTATTTGGACTTTACCCGTGCAACTTTTTGTTTTTGGGGTTGTACCATCTTATAGTTTGTTGCTGAATGTGCTTAGTACTCCATTAATTTCGATCATTAGTATAGGTGGCATTATCAGTGCGATCGCAGCGTTAATTTGGACTCAGGCAGGAAGTTTCCTCGCTAGGGTGTTGCATTACCCTACTGATTGGCTAATTAAACTGGTGGAATTTTTTAGCAAGTTGCCAGGAAATTCTGTTGCTGTAGGCAGCATATCCAGTTGGCAGCTTGTGGCGATTTATGTACTAATTATCTTGGTTTGGCTAGTACCTTGGTGGCAGCGGCGGTGGTGGTTTGCTAATGTAATTGCGATTGGTTTAGTATTCATCCCTCTTTGGCATTCTACAAATACATTGTTTAGGATAACGGTATTAGAATCTGGTACGGAACCAATTGTAATTGTTCAAGATAGAGGTACGGTAACTGTAATTAATAGCGGCGATGAAGGTACAGGACGCTTCACAATCCTACCATTTTTGCAACAGCAGGGTATAAATCAAATCAATTGGGCGATCGCAACTGATTTCCAAGGCAATGAAAGTAATGCTTGGTTGGAATTATTGCAACGTTTACCAATCAAAAATTTTTATGAATATTCCCCCAAGTCAGAAAATTCCATTGCAACTCAGGCAATTCAACAAGAATTACAAAAGTATCAGGGTTCTTACCAATCGCTGGCAGTTGGTCAATCTGTGAAAACGGGTTCAATAGTGGTACAATTAATCAACGATAAATTGCCTATCTTACAATTGCAAATTCTAGATCAGAATTGGTTATTAGTAGGTAATGTCAAGTCTAAAGAGGTACAGCAACTAGTGAAAAATGGGAGTTTGCCTCGTCCACAAGTGCTGTGGTGTGCCCCTCAGTCATTAAAAGACTTAGTTATTGCTCTGCAACCAAAAGTAGCGATCGTTTCTTCTGCTAACTTTGATCCAAAAACTTTATCTGAACTGAATAAAAGCCAAACAAAACTATTTTTTACAGGACGAGATGGGGCTATTCAATGGACGCCCAATGGTCAGTTTGAGACGTTTATTGAAGCAACAGAAAACAAATCCTCAATTTTATAAATAACTCACAAATAAGGGTTCTTCAGTTCATTTTTTCGCAGCTTCGCCTACTGTGCTAGCCCACATTCCGCTTTCGGAAGCATTACCAGGTGGTGTGCTTTCGAGTTCTGCTATCCACGCATCTCGCAAATCTTCCATTTCTTGACGCTTGGGGAACTTGAATGCTTGCACACGCACAAAAGTACACTTTCGCTCACCATCTTGGGTAACATGACCATTTAGGGAAAGCAACACATTTCGAGAATAGCCAATATACTGCGTGCAATGTTCTGCGTAAACTCCTGCAATTTTAGCGTTCTGAGGAGACGTACACCAAGCCGCAAGGTCAATGATTTTAGTACCATTGTTTGCCAGTTCAGGAGTTATACTCACCTCAATGGCGGTGTGTTCGTCGTCAGAACTATACAAAAAGTCATGTAGTCCACGACGGTTTATGGGGACATTTTGATGTTCAATTGCCGGGTTGTGCTGAGTTTCCATCGCAGTTTATCTCCAAGTTATTAATTAGCGATGCCAATGGCAAGCGCGAAACGCAAATATATGCCTTTAGAATATTGAAGCTTAAATTTACTCACATCCCTAAATCCTTTCTAACTTAGCAAAAAGAACTATTAGACTTCATATGAATCAACTAACGCCTAAAAATTGTATATTTATCAAACAGCGACTAACGCCTTATTTATTTTTACTACCCGCCTTAGTTCTTTTGGGGTTAACTGTCTTTTGGCCTGCACTGCAAGCGTTTTACCTCAGCTTTACTAGCTATGAAGATATTGCCCAGCCGCCACAATGGATAGGTTTCGCCAACTTCTTTAAGCTTTGGAAGGATGCAGTTTTTTGGAAAACCTTGGAAAACACTTTTCTATATCTTGTGGGTGTAGTACCAATTTTAGTAATTGCTCCTTTAGTGCTGGCAATTTTGGTAAATCAAAAACTGCGGGGGATGAATTGGTTTAGAGCAGCGTACTATACCCCAGTGGTAATTTCAATGGTGGTTGCAGGAATAGCTTGGAAATGGCTTTATGCAGAAAATGGATTACTCAATCAGTT
>JBBSCU010000418.1:0-2984 GCA_038249935.1 Chroococcales cyanobacterium | reverse complement strand
ATGGCATCGGGCGTGGATAAATGACGGTGCTGGAACTGAGAATGGCTTGTCCATAAGCGTTGGGGCAGCGATCTCTGAGTCGATGCCAGATTAGTTAGATGAAGCAAGTCCTGCGAACTAGAGGCAGGCAAATCGGCAGCACATAGTTCAACGCGATCGCCTTCTATTGCAAGTTGATGGAGCAGTTCGTAGACGTAACGGTTCAATCCGCCCGGTGTGTTGGGAAACCACTCTTTTCCAACACACAAAATTGATGCCGATTTGACAGTCGTTTCAATCATAGGAAAGGCAATTACAAATGCTATTACAAACTAGCTTCGTTACAATGCCAACCCCATCCGGAGTCTTGATGAAGACTTGATATAGGAAAGATAGAGTTGCTAAATCCTGCTGCACATGCCGTCTTCAGTCAAGAAGCCAGCAAGGTGTTTAAAGTTTCAGCCATATATGTACCTAAAGCTGACTCGGAACATTTTGATTGCCACCACTCTAAAGATTGCTGATGAATTTCTTTCAAAGTATCCTTATCTTTTATGAGAGATTCAAGAATTCCTCCCAATTTTGACCAATCTTCTATTTGAATAGCAGGAGAACCAGCGTAAAACCAGTAAGGAGGTAAAGCTTCCGTAATCACTACACAACCATATCGCATGGATTCAAAGAAGCGGTATGTCTCAAATGAAGTTCCTCTTGGAGCTAAACATATTTTTGAGTCCATCATTTTTTCTGAGTAAATTTTCATTTCTGCACCTGTATTTTCTGTATAACCAGGAACAAACCGGGGCGTTACATAATATTCGATTTTTAAGTCTTGATTGGTAATTTTCAATTCATCTAAATAAGATAACATCAACTGCCGAGACACTGTTTTTGGAGTACTAACTAAATACCTAGGATCCAACGATTTATATTCTCGATGAGTTATACTACCGCCAAAAAAAACGTTGAAAGAACGAGTCTCTATGTCTTTAATCGGTAGATCGAGCTGTCTATAATATCCTAGAGGAACCTCAAATATATTGACTGCTAGTTTGCAGCCATTTAGGTACTGCTTCAGATAATTGAGCCGATATTTTATCCAACTTGAAGAGCGAATAAGATGCGTCTTTATAAATTGAACTAAAGTTAATAAGTTTAGACGAGATGGTCTTAAAAGGGGATTACAGCCAAGAATAAGTTTCGTTCCATAAACCTTAAATACAGCTAGAACCTTATGAGCATAACTTGGAAAACGGCACCACTCATCTGCATATAATACAACAACAACATTATGTCCATAAACTGGAAGAGAATGAAGATTATCTGTTAAAAAAACAGTAAGATTGCTTGCTTTCAAAGACTTTTCCATTTCTTGAAAAGCCCGTCCAAAGTAAATGCACTCAGGCGTAGGAACAGATTCCAGATTGTCAAGATTGAAACAAATAGGCTCAGACAGATGTTTCTGGCAAACAAAGTATTGATTCGATGTTTTCTCGTCTGTATACATATCAACTTTCCTTAAGATTTAGTTTGATGAATTATCCACTAGTCTTTGGCAACAGGTTTTTATCTGTTGAGCCAGCAAATCATAGTCAAAGCACTCTTTTGCGATCTGTCGTACTTTTCCAGCTACATTAACCCGTTCAGGTTCTGCAATCAAAAATCTCAAATGATCTGCCAGGCGTTCCGGGTGACTGTCATCTCTCACTCCTTTGTAGGGTAGTAAGCATCCTACACCGAGCAATACTCGACTGGCTTCTCCTACATCCGTTGCTACCACATACTTCCCGTAGGCAAGATACAACGGTAGCTTTCCGGTTGTTCGTACCTGTCCTACTAAATCATTGGACTGGGTAGAGACGCACACGTCCATTACTGCCAAGTATTGGGGCAATTCTTCGTAGGGAATCCGCCCAGTGAAGATCAGGCGATCACTGATACCTAACTCTTCTGCACGCTTTTCTAATACCTCTTTCCCATTACCATCCCCTACTAGCAAGCCCTTTACAGATTCATTCTTGAGTAATCCCAGCGCTTCAACCACATCCCAGCCATAACAGATCTGATGTCGCTCAGACCAAGCCATTGTTCCTATCATCCCTACAACTAAGGTATTTTCTAAACCCAATGCTTTCCGTAATGGCGATGGGTCTGCTATCTGTATCGAATCTATTTCAACTCCATCCGGCACAAATTCCACAGAGGTTATTCCTTGCGCTGCCAACAATTCTTTGTGGTAGCTGCCTCGCACTATCAAATAATCTGATTGATGAATGGCAAGTTGTTCAACCCAACAAATTAGGGCGAGTTGTGGCTTTGAGTAAGTCCCTTTTGACCTTGCCAGTTCATACGCCACATCTCCGGTATCGGTTATTAACTTACAACCCAACAATCGCTTTGCAAAATACCCTGCTAAAACCCCTGTATAAGCAGTATCCATTACGTATACGATATTCGGTCGAAAAGTGATCGCCGATTGCACAAACGCCCAAATTCCCTGCCATTTTTTTCGAGGTCGATAGCAAAATTCAATTTCCCAATCCTGGGGTAATCGCGTGGCAAAGGTTTCTGCCCGAATGCCGGCCGCGCTGCCCTCAACTCCATTCACAAAAAAAAGTAGTTTCAGTTTAGCCATGAGTTAACCTGAGCAATCAAGCTCATTAGCTGCATTTTGCAATTGATAATTTTTAAGCCATTGCTGGTGCTGATAATACCTCACTGCAGCCATGCCTATTCCCAAAAATCCCCACAGTACCATGCCACTTGCTTCACCCGTTACCCCGTTGACCGGAAACCGCACCAAACAACTCAAAATAATCGCTCGTACCGCTCCTACAAATGGATCTGATTTACCTTCAGAACTCTGAAATAGCTTCAACGTTAGTAGTGCCATTCCACCGACGTACGGAATCGTTCCGAACCAACCCAGGTTTATCAAAGTTGTTAGAACTGCACTATCAAACCCACCTCCTCCAATCCCGTCCCCCATAACGTTGGTTAGCGCT
>JBBSCU010000417.1:0-3034 GCA_038249935.1 Chroococcales cyanobacterium | reverse complement strand
TAATAGGTGTAACCTGGTTCGCTCCACACACAAAACCCTGATTCATCTAGATACTTTAGGTCTATTTCTCCCGCAGCAGCAGATAATTCCAACATATCCAGGTCTGCTTGTTTCTTCGCTCGTACTACGGGGTCTTGTTTTTCTTTGTGGCACATCTAAAAGCACGTTTCCAATTGATCCCCTTTTTTTGAGCACCCGTCTTAATCTGTCGGGACTCAATTTAATTTGGCGTTAGCGAAGCGGCTCCCTTCGGAGGAAACCACAGCTCGTTGACCTGTGGCTTGGGTGACAATGATCGAAGAGACAGGTGGTGCTAAATTGGTGGTAGGCTCAAGGTCTGCGATCGCAACTTTGTAATTTGCCAAATCACCTCGAATTAATTGCGTCATTGGGTGAGAACCCATCACACCCAAGACTGTAGCCTGATTACCTAAATAATTGAAAGTTACAGCCGCGTTTGTTGCTGGCCCGCCTGCTGCCATAGTATAGTCAGTAGCAACAATTTTCTGATTCTCCTTAGGAGCAGAGTCAGCAAGGTAAATTAAATCTAAGGTTATTAAACCCACAAATAACCCATGAGCCAATTTTGGATTATCCATTTGTCATATATGTTCGTATAAGTTAACTCCTAATTCCGCTAATTTTGGATTTTAAATTGAAATAAAAATCTAAAATCCAAAATTGAATAACTCTTAACTCCTCGCTCATGCAAACCGATCCAAAACCAGGAACACTCTACGTCGTCGGCACACCAATTGGCAACCTGGAAGATATAACCTTTCGGGCGGTACGAATTTTGCAAACGGTGGATATGATTGCTGCTGAAGACACTCGTCATACCGGGAAACTGCTACAACATTTTCAAGTTAAAACACCCCAGGTAAGTTACCACGAACACAATCGTACCAGTCGTATCCCAGAATTATTAGAGCATTTAGGCAACGGTAAAGCCATCGCTCTTGTGAGCGATGCTGGGATGCCAGGAATTTCCGATCCCGGATATGAACTCGTGAAAGCCTGTATCGAGGCAGGGATTTTAGTAGTTCCTATTCCTGGTGCCAGTGCAGCAATTACCGCTTTGAGTGCAGCCGGACTACCAACGGATCGGTTTGTTTTTGAAGGCTTTCTCCCACCGAAAAGTCAACAGAGACAAGAACATTTAGAATCTCTGCAAACAGAATCTCGCACATTAATATTTTATGAATCGCCCCACCGCTTACGAGAAACTTTGCAAGACATCGCAGAGGTTTGGGGAAGCGATCGCCAAATTGTGCTAGGACGAGAGTTAACAAAATTATATGAGGAATTTTGGCGGGGAACAATTGCCGAGGCGGTCGCTCATTACAGCCAACGTGAACCCCAAGGTGAATATACCTTAGTAGTGGCGGGAATTCAACTTAGTCAGCCCCAACTGACACAAGAGGAATTGAAAGCCGAATTGAAACAATTAATTACTCAGGGAATATCGCGATCGCAAGCTAGCCGTCAGTTAGCAAAAGCTACTTACCTTCCCCGTCGCCAACTCTATCAACTAGCTCTTTCTATAGTTCTAGACTCTAATTGTAATATTTAAAAGCATAATAAAGTTAATATATGCAAAACAATACCATCATAAATTATTAGGCGACCTAACACCGTCTCAATTTCCCCTGGCTCAATGCGTATTCCGCTGATCTTTACTTGATGATATTGGCGATCAAGAATTTCTAAAGAGCCATCTGAACCATAGCGTCCGCGATCGCAGTTGCCACTCCTGCTCTTAGTGTTGCAGTTTGTAGATGCTGATTTATCATAGTCTGCTTTTACACTTGCCCACTCAACCGTATTATCTCGTACTCTTTTTCAAAAATCAAATAGGATTCCTGTATACACATTATTATTAAAATGTAAAGTATATATGTTTAGACCATAGAAAACTTTAAGATTAATATTTAGACTTGTAGTTAAACTATACCTAAAATTGCCTAAATTACTGTACATTCAGTCCTTAACAATTCAAAACAAATTTCTTGGAATGCTTGTTTTTATAGGCTTTTGGACATCATTGCAACTATTTTACAGATGTTGCAAAAATATATGAAAATATTATTAAGATTATCTTAGTAATTAAGTAGATTTGAGTAAAAAAGTTACTCTATAAAGGAATCTTCATATTCACCAAACCAAACTCGATGATTAGAAGTCAAACTAATTCATTACTAGGATCACTACAAATTTCTGAGTTACCGTCTACTAGTATGAATGAAATAAAAAATTTTAATTGAGTCTTTTTTTAAATTGCAAAGCTCCAAAAAGATTTTTTGTAAAGCGTTTAATTGTCCTTTCAACCGATCATCATGAAGTATCGACATACCCATTGGTTTAAAAACATTATTAATTCTTACTTTCCACTCATTGCTATAACCATTGTGGGTGCGTTGCTTCGCTTCCACGAGATTGGAAAAGAACCACTTTGGACTGATGAAGCAGCTACTTGGAGGTTTGCACAGTTACCACTCTCCCAGCTTTGGGGTGAAGAAGCAGTAAGGGAAACAAACCCGCCACTTTACTATACCCTGCAAAAGCTCTGGCTAGTTTTTGGACAATCTGAGGCAGCCTTACGCTCTCTCTCAGCTATTATTGGTACAATAAACATCCCACTTTTGTACGGACTAGGTCGGGTCTTAGGCGGTCATTGGCTTGGATTGGTCGCCTCTGCACTACTAGCAACTTCAAGGATTAATATTCAATACAGTCAAGAGGCACGAGCATTTACGCTCCTCACTGCGGCTGTAACATTATCAATCTGGGGCTTAGCGTATCTTCTGACAATTCCATCTAAAGCTACCGTACTGATTGGTCAAGGGTTAATTAACACTTTGCGTCGTAATTCTTTTAGTACACAAGTTAACTGTATTGACACTCCCCTGGCTAAAGCCAAGGGGATTCTTAAAACATTACTGCCTTAATATCCCGTTTTAAATGGGTTCCCAGGCTCACCACGTTTGCACAGTTAGTGCGTGGTGATATCTCCTCAAAGTTTTTCGGGCGTAAC
>JBBSCU010000416.1:0-3076 GCA_038249935.1 Chroococcales cyanobacterium | reverse complement strand
TCACAAAGTTATTCCACCAAACGCTAATATCTTTCCCTAAGTCGGTGGGTTTAAGATTCTGAGCTAAGACTGGGAAGTCTGAAGGCAAATGCCAGGAAATCAGCGGCAGCGAATCTATCCAATCGGCACTGTTGAGCAACAGCGATGTCGTGTCCTGAATCATGTGCATCACCATGTCTTTTACTCCTGTTTAATCTGCAAGCCTCAAGAGCATAATCTTACAGCAAGAGCACTAATAATATCTCAGGACAATATTCTAAAGCTTGACTTACGCAGTTGAACTGTAAATAGCGTTAACGGCTAGAGTGATCGGCGGCAAATAATCTATGCATCACAACCAAGATCTTCAAGAACGATTCCCTGAATCTTCATAGGGTCCGAGGAATCTCTCTCCATTGAAATGAATCATGTGATCGGGTTGGTCAGCTACCCAGACTTCTGTTTCCCAAGAAATTTCAGCAAGATATCGGGTCATTTCCTTACGACTTGGGAAAGCAGTAACAAAGACTAAACCCTTATGACTTGACTGAAAGAGCTGCTTCAATTCATTATGACGTTTCAAGTTGACCGGACCATGACTAGTCACAGCTTCTATAAGTACAAGCCAATCTTGCCGTTTGTAGTAAATTACAATGTCCGGCATTTTTCCATGAGGATCTAATTCAATCCCCATTTCTCGGAATTTCTGAGTTTCATTGATGATGAACTTATTCCCGGCATCACCTACATAGAGAACTAAACCTCCAGGTGTAAATCTGGGACAGAAACTTTCCAAAACATCTTTTATCAATATATTTTGTCCACCTGACGATAGCTGAATGGCTTGACCATCAGGCAAACTCACGGGAATCATCGGGATGTTTCGATTCCTATCCTTCAATAAATTGGTGACTGAAACAGCATAATTTCGACGAGCCTCTTCCCATTGCTCAGAGCCATAGGACTTAAGAAGTGATAATGCTTGTTGATGAAGTTGATAACACCATCTAGGGCTGTTAATCGGTCGATCTGGTCGATCTGGATTCTCAACAACCATTCCCATCTGCACAAACTGGTGCATTGTTTGCCGTCGAACTGTTTCGCGAGTATTCGGTGCATATTGTTTGCCATAGTGATCGCGAAACCAATCCATCATTTCTGTAATTCCGCGTCTTGGTGCTGTCGCTTGACTCCAAGGTTTGTCAGGTCGAATGTCTGCCAATGCGAGTAAGCAAAGTGCGGATCTTTCATTTTGTTGCTCTCTTGGAGCAGAAATATTTTTGAGAATTGTAAGTGCTTGCTCAATTCGTTTACTAGCCTGAATCGCATTTGTTGCTTCGCTCATAATTGACAAAATTTTGTGTACAATCTCATCAACTTGCTCCTGATTAAAATGGGAATCACCAATTTGGCTTCCTAGTCGGATTAAATCGTTTCTAAAAGGGTACTTAATCCTACGCAAGTCTGTTGCGTTGACTTGTGTGTTCCCACTAAACTGCCGAAAGTAACTATCAAATAAAGTTGAATTGAGAAATGCTGCCAAACCTCGTGCAAGGTCGGGATTCATACCTTTGCCTCTAGCGTGGTAATAGTTGAGGTGATTTTCTATGCCTAGTGCTACTGTGTCTAGGGGAGGACACACAGCAGCAGCAACACGTCGCTTTTCTTCCTTTGCAGAAAAACGCTTTGTCAAAACATACCAGCCCGATTGAATTAACCATTTTCCTGTTTCTTGGTTTTGTTCAATTGCGATCGACTTGCGAGGATTGCTAGGTGGAAATACAACTTTCCCTGCCTTCATAGATTCTGGGTAAAGTAGTGGAACACTTTGCTCATCTAAGCTAGTTCTCAAAGCCGATTTGAGACGGAAATCAACAACTGCACCCGTTGAAATTTCTAGACCAATCTCATCCAAAGTAGATGAAAATTTATCCATCTGTACTCTCAAAAAATCTTTGAGAGGGTTTGTCACAATATGAATAAAACTCTCGGAATCATTAGCTTGAATAACTTCGCTATAAGGAACATATCTTAATTCTGAAAACTCATCTAACTCGGCTTGAGAATTACTAGTGATTTCTACATAACTGGGCTTAATTCTTGTTTTGATAGCGTGAAAAATAATGTTCTCTTGTATTACATTATCTTCTGAAAAAGCTGCTGAACGGCTCTCAAAAATATGAATCTTTTTAAGTCCCATGCTTTCTAGAAAAGCTTTGCGAAAAGGACGAAAATAAGCACCATTACAGAAACTTCTAGGTGTAATTGCAACCATCTCACTGCCTTCAACAAGCTGTAACGTGGCAAGCCAAACAAACGCACTATAGAGATTTACAGTGTCAATCCCAATGCTTTCAAGAATCTTCTTTTCTATTGATTGGTTATGAATCTTTTTATAAGGCGGATTTAGAATTGTGTGAGTAAAGTCTAGGGATGACCTAGTAGAGAGTGGCAAATTTACCCCATTGAAAGTCTCTATGAAATTTTCCTCATACAAACAATAATTTGCTTGAATTCCTTTGTTCTTCAAAGCTGCACAGCACTCTATAAGACCCTGATTTAAAGAGGAGAGGAAGATTGGCTCAATTTCATATGCTGTTATGAAGCAGCTCTTAACCTCGGTAGGATTTGCCAATAATCGCTCTACCACGGCAGCAGTTAATGTCCCAACTCCGGCACCAGGATCTAGAAGAGTGATGTGACCCGATAGATTATTGAATTGTCCTGCCATAAAACGGGCAACGGTCGCGGGAGTCAAAAATTGCCCCAATTCACCACGCTGCTTCAAATTCAACTTTGAAGAGTAATGAACTCTGGCGATGTCAGCAGAATCTGTAAGAAACGTCGTCATGCGGTCATTTTAGTAGCAATTATGAAAAATACCACAGATCCGCCTTGCAACCTCTGATCATCAAATTGGCTGAACTCGCATCACAATCAGAGTCATGTCATCTGTATTGCGATTGCCAGAGCCAATAAAATTTTGAACTTGCTCAAATAAATGATCCAGAATTTCTTGGGGCGACTGACACCGTTCACACGCCGACTGAAACGCTTTCGTCAGATTTTCTTCATCAAATCGCTCTCCTGCCTGATT
>JBBSCU010000415.1:0-3077 GCA_038249935.1 Chroococcales cyanobacterium | reverse complement strand
CTGCCTTTTTGAAACAATCTTGCTAATCTACTTACTGGGCTTTTAAACTCTTGCATTTACTTTGACTCTCTTCTACTTTCACGACAATATTATTGTATGAAATAATTTTGCCTTAAAACCAACAAAGTCAACAGCCTAGGCGCAGCCCGCCGTAGGCATCGCTATCCCAAATCATCATCGAAGCTGAAACGGTTGTCTCATGCTGGACGAGCAGGTATGTCAATCATCAAAATATTCAAAACCATTGAAATGCATTCTTAAGCTGATCAGGAATACCACAAATCCCCCTATCCATTGATAAACAGATTTTTCATGAAGCCATGCAACAATTGCAGCGGAGGCTAGTAGCCCCCAAATTGAGGGAGCAATGCGATTTTGTTAGGCGGCGGTGAGCGCAAATTTATATACTGAAGGGGTAGGTAAATTAAATTACTATATTTTAAAGTGTTTTCACTATAAATTATCCTTGGGAGATATTTCCAAAAGATATAATAGGTAATATTTTCATTCTTCTGAAATAAACTATCTAATTACACACTAAAAAATTGAAGTATTTTTTATCACAAAAAGTCTGGCGAGAAGCAGCCTTAAGTATAAAATTTATCCAATAGCTTTTGGTTTAAGAAAAGAAGTTAAAATTGAATCACAGAAATTGTTCCAACTACCAGCCATCCATTGACAACGGAGATGTAGCATAATTTCTGCATTTTCTTTTAACCAAAATTTACTATTTCCTTTCATTCTTAAATTGACAACTTGGCGAATTAAACTCTCAATAGCACCACTGCCAATGGGAAGTTTTTCTTCTAAAACTTGAGCATACTTCAAACGCCCTTCACGATATGCACGTAAAAGATAATCCCTCTGTGAAACCATTGTTTTACAACGCTCTCCAATTACATTTAGAATAAACTCATCCATCTCCCTGATTAAGCTTAGGGCATTACCTTTTTTTAAAGTTTTTCTCGCTTTTTTAAACCAATCTTTACGGTCTTTATCGTCAGCAAAAGCAGCATCTGCGAATGTTTGCAAATGTTCTGTGACATGATAAAAATCAAATAACTCATAAGTTTCAGTTGGACATCCTAAGCGTTTTAAAAGTGGAGGAATATGCAACCATATCCATTCCGCTCCATCTGCAATTAATAAAACTTGCTTTGCTTGACTAATTCCCAAAGTAACTAAGTGCATCTCTAAAATCTCTAAAAACGCTTTGTATCCATCATAAGTCCCATCATTAGTGATAGGAATACTTGAATTTTTTACTTTTTTACCTTGCTCATCAACTACATAAATTGTTAATAATTTTGGTTCAACCCATTGTCCCGTAAAGCCATGACGGTTTGTTTTCGATTTTATTCTGCCTTTTTTATTAATCCTTAATTTCGTTCTTCCTCCATCGGCGGCAATTACAACTCTCTGTCCTTTAAGAATATTACCAGTAGCTAAATTCCCAAGTTGCAGATTCAATATTTTAGATTGGCGGAGGCTAATTCCGATTTCACCAAACTTATATGTTAGCCTTTCAATACGTTTTAAGCTTAGATTGATTCCCCAACCCATTAGAATTGTACATGCGGCTTCAAATGAACTAGCAATTGCACCATATTGAGTAACAGTTGACCAAGCTAACGGTGTTAAACCTTCTTCCATACCTAACCATTTTAAAAATGGATAGAAACCTTGATTATTAGAATTATCGACGACGCTATGAATGTTATTATTTGTAACTACATATGGCAATATTAGAGTAATCAAAACATTCCCAACTGTTAATATTTGTCTTTTCCTGGAACCATGCCTATGAGTTTCGGGATTCCACCAACCTTGAGTTTGAGTTATTGCTGTGTCAAGAGCCTCTTCCGATTGAGAAAGGTTATATAAAAATAAGGCGATACATTGTCCGGCTAAAATAAGTGCTGCGTTTCTAATTTTTTCTTCTCTGTCTTTAATAACTCGCCCATCCCATTCCTTAACATTAGTCAATTCTAAAAGCTTTGTAACATTATCTTTAAAATCTTCTAGTGATTTGGTTAAATCTAAAGTTGTATATATTTTTTGTTCCATGAAGGTAGACATTCCCCGTCTCAAACTACTACTAATAGGGAATTCTACCTTTTTTTGTTCTGCGTGAAAAAATTATTGCTCGCATATACCTATAATCCCAGCTTCATCCCAAAGGCGTATTGCACCCCAAAAAAACTGCCAGGATGGCTATGAAAGTAGATGCTCTTTTTTAAGTATTAATGCTAGTCTATATGTATTTAATAATTTTTAGTACTGAGGAAATAAATTAGCGATCGCTTGTTTTTGACCTGACCTCACAAAATCGCATTGCTCCCCCAAATTGATGAGAGCAACAAGCAAATCAGCAGCTTCAAAAGCGGTGATTGGAGTCCCAAGCGTAGAAGTACTTTAGAAAAGAAAGAGGCTCCCAAAAAACTACCTACAAGACTGGTAATTACTACTATGGAAAAAGGAGCAGACTGAAAAAAATACGTGAATAGCTGTTTAATTAAGGCAAATAAAATAACAATTGAAATCAGAAATATCTCTGAAGTTAGCAGATTAGCGCGACCATAGCCCCATCTTTCATCTTGTCCAGCTGCACGCCAATCTCTGATCCATTTGACACGATCTCTATGTTTCATAAGTAAAAATACTTGTCAATAACAAAGATATCAAGAATAGTTATTCACGTACTGATTTATTAGTCAACACAAACAAACAATATTTTACAAACTCTCAAAAGAGAATGGCACTAAGTTAAGCTGAAGGGTATGCAGCGTAAGGATTGCAGAGGAGCAGGGGCGCAGAGGGGAATTTCTAAATATCCGAACGCAATGCTTAAAACTTCTTTTTTCTCCCCTGCTCCTGGGCTCCTCTGCACCCCTGCTGCCTCAACGATTTTCCCTTTTCTTAGTGCCATTCGATACTTACCCACAGAAATCATCCACGCGGATATCCCGCCAAATATCCGAAATCTGCCAGCCTGATTTCCCCACCGATTGTACTAGAGGATTATCACGCAATGGAATGTAATTCGGTTCTCTTGAAGGAGAAATGGCTGTTGGTTT
>JBBSCU010000414.1:0-3089 GCA_038249935.1 Chroococcales cyanobacterium | reverse complement strand
ATTTCTACTTGCCGCATTTTGGGATTAATTAACCAACCTAATTTCACTCCGTTATTAATATATTCCTGCATTTTCTCTTGCGTTTCTTTCAAAGTATCGCTTGGTGACATTAACTCTAAAACAAAATCTGGGGCAATTGGGGGGAACTTTTCTTTTTGTTCAGGTGTGAGTGCATCCCATCGCTCTTGTCTAATCCAAGCGACATCAGGAGAACGGTTTGCACCATTGGGAAGTTTAAAGCAGGTAGAAGAATCAAAGCCAACTCCTAACTGAGTTTGGCGATTCCAAATTACAAAATCTGCCGTCATTTCAAAATTACGATTTCCAGTTTCTCCGCCTGTAGGTGGCATGATTAGAAGTTTCCCGGCTGCATTGCGTTCAAATTTGACTTCAGGGTTTTGCCGACATAACTGATAAAATTGATTGTCAGTGAGTTGGATGATGGGGTTTAAGTTAATAGCGATCGCTGTCATAGTAATTATATTGAGATAGTAATTTCTGCCTGTTGTACTTGTATAATCTTTCTTAAAGAATAAAAATTGAGTTATGGTTCAAGCTACAGAACATACAGCACTCCTAAATCATTCGTAGTTATATTAAGCGTAACCGAATTCCAGATGAGCTAATTGACCCGTTCCTTCAATACCTATGAGCATCAATGCTTTTAAAAAAATTCCTGTTGCTAATATTGATAAAGTCACTCTTGAATTTGGGATTAAAGTTGGCGTTGAAGCAGGTGTACCTTACATAAGTAAAGGCACGGCTGAGAGCAATCTTAAAATAACAGTAGAGTGTTCATTTTCTAACCAACTGGAAAATAAAACTCAGGAATCATGAGTCAGAATATTGGCGCTGCTAAGATTTCGATTATTATTCCGACTCTCAACGAAGTAGGAAATATCAAAGAAGCGATTGCAATTACCCAACCCAGTACAAATGTAGAAGTAATTGTTGTAGATGGTGGTTCCCAAGATGACACAGTAGCGATCGCTCAATCTTTAGGTGTAAAAGTTATCTTATCGTCTCCAGGTCGTGCTGCTCAAATGAACGCGGGTGCTGTTGCTGCTAGCGGTGATATTCTGCTGTTTCTTCATGCAGATACCCGTTTACCGATTGGGTTTGATGATATGATTCGCATAGCACTACAACAATCTGGGACTGTAGCTGGTGCATTTAAGTTGCGGATTGATGCATCACTTTTAAGTTTACGATGGGTAGAGTGGGGAGTAAATGCGCGATCGCATTTTTGGCAAATGCCCTACGGCGACCAAGCATTTTTTTTAACAAGGGAAGTATTTCAACAAATTGGCGGCTTTCCCGAATTGCCGATCATGGAAGACTTTGAACTCATGCGTCGTTTAAAATCCATTGGACGTATTGTAATTATCCCTACACCAGTTATCACTTCAGCCCGTAGATGGTTGCAAAAGGGAGTGTTCAAAACTACCCTACTTAATCAAATAGTAATTATTGCTTATTTACTCGGTGTTTCACCTGAGCGAATTCGTCGCTGGTATCAACGTTGGGGGTAGACTGAAATTATTGCGATCGCAATATTTACGATCCCAAAATAAATTCTTAGGACTTACGCATTGACAAGAAATACCAAATATCTATATGGTTGAAAGCCACATCTTTCGTAAGGGTTTAGCATTGCTAAACCCCTACAGCGTGGTCTATTTACGATCATAAAGATAATTAATAAAAGCCTGAAACGACCTATTTTCGTTAATCCACATTACGGTTAATTTGTATAGTGCGTAAGTCCTAATTCTGTAAAAAATGTTCATTTCTCCTCAAATAAAAGAAGTTGAGGATTATATCAGTGGACATTTCGGATAAAAACACATCACAGTTCTAATTCGAGAAAATATGCTGAGGCTTAATAGTACTAAACTGAAGTAATATTTCAGTTTAGTACTTATACTGTGTATTATGTTTAAGTCTCTACCATTGGCTTTAGTTGCAGCGACCATTCTAGTTGCATCAATCAATAATCCCAGTGCTACCTTAGCGGGAACTTGCGCTTCTAGGTGTGGTTCTCGCCCAATTCAGTTTACACCTGGGCAACACATCAGAGTTGAAATCGTAAATAGCACACCCAACCTGATCAAAATTCAAAAACCCTCCAAGACTGATCCAATATCTTTGAATCCAGGGCAGAAATTAAATCTAGAACAAATAGAGGGTACAGAGCCAAATACATCTCTGATATTTTGGAACGAAACGGGTTTGTCACTACAAGCAATTGTCTCTAAACCTAACTTTGGCACATTGCGCCTTGAACTCCGTCCGACTTTGCGTTCCCCTGGCGATCGCTCGTTGTATATTATGGATGATGGTAGAATCAATGTGTTTTAGATCGCAATTAGTGTTATTAGTTATGAGTTAAGAAACAGCTTTAAATTCAACACTCATAACTGAAAACTTCTAACTCCTATTGTGCTAGACCGACCTTTAACTGAACCCTCAAAACAATCCAAACGCTTACCTAATCAACGCTGGCAAATTTATCCGCAAAAACCAGAATTAGCCCAAAAGCTGGCGGTTGAAACAAATCTATCACCCATTATCAGCCAGTTGTTGATTAATCGGGGTATGGAAACACTAGAACAGGCACAAGCATTTTTAGATCCAGAGTCTTTAGTTTTGCCTTCGCCGCTAGAAGAATTCCCAGATTTGGCGATTAGTTTGGAGTTGTTGCAAAATGCGATCGCTTCTCAAACAAAAATTGCTATTTGCGGTGATTACGATGCTGATGGTATGACTAGCACGGCTCTACTTTTACGTAGTCTCCGCACTTTAGGCGCACAGGTAGATTATGCTATTCCTAGCCGGATGCACGAAGGCTATGGTATTAATAAACGCATAGTTGAAGAATTTCACAGCGAAGGTGTGGGATTAATTCTGACTGTAGATAACGGCATCTCTGCGTTTGAACCAGTGGCGAGAGCTAGAGAGCTTGGTCTTGCAGTTATTATCACCGATCACCACGACATCCCCCAAAAATTACCGCCAGCTAACGCTATCCTCAACCCCAAACTAATAGCCGAATCGTCACCTTATCGGGGTGTTGCTGGTGTTGGTGT
>JBBSCU010000413.1:0-3092 GCA_038249935.1 Chroococcales cyanobacterium | reverse complement strand
GAATTTATTCGCTGATTTTGAGTATCTCCCCCAGCCGACTTTACCCGGTATACCTTGTGCTATACGACGGGGGGTTCTCGTTTCTCAAATCTATGTTTTTGTTGATCAAACTTGGATTTAGGGTTGAGCGCTTCTTTATTTCCTGAGAGGCTGGCGCTTGTTTCCTCTCATACTTAATAATATAACATAATAGGTTGAACTTGTCTAGTAAAACATATTATGTTATACATGAGAGATGCCAAACACACCTCGGAGGATGATACTTGAGATATGATGCTCATGGATTTAGGTTTAATGCAGGTTACTTTTACCTTCAACAAGGAATTTCCCGGACTAGGGAAGAGGATTAAAGAACTCCGGGAATCTTCGCCAAAGCCGCTAACACTATTGGCAGCAGAGGCTGGGATCAGTTCTACTCACTGGAACCGAATAGAAAACGAAAGAGTTCAATATGTGCCCATAGAAACTTTGAGAGGAATTGAAAAGGCGTTAGGCGCAAATTTGGGAGTTGACAATGAAGAAATTTTAAACAATTTCCCCAGTGAGTAGTTAAAGACGATCACCCCCCGCGAAGAGTGCGATCGTCTATCCCCCACACCAAGCGAGGAACAAACAAAATTATGTCACAAATTGAGATAACCCAAATCCTTGAGCAGATTAGGGAAGAGATTGAAGTAGATGCATTGGGTAAGGGCAAGGCCAGCATGAAAGCTACTGCCAGATTAGCCCAAGTCAGTGATCGAGCAATTCTCAAGGTTCTAGAAAGCGCAGACCTAAAACCGTCTAAATTGGCTCAAATGCTTATAGACAGAGGGTTTATAGGGGCAGACCTAAACAGGTGGAGAACAGAAGGTATCCCAGACATGGCAATTGGCATCATTCTTCATTATTATGCTTACGAAGCTGGTCGGTACTGCACCAAGCAAGCAAAATTAGTCTGTCAAGCATTCGGGACTATTGGCGTTCGTGCCTGGATGCAGGACGCTTTAGGCTGGAGCAAGACCCCTCAAAATAACCCGAACTTTCAATCATCCCAACCCCCTGCCCCCGCCCTCCCTCCAGTCGAGCAACGTCTAAAAACACTGGTTGAAGCAATGAAGACTTTAGCGCAACTCACAGGGGGCAGACTCAACCCATACATAGAACAGCAGATAACGGATTACGCTGCCAATCTCTTCGCTGAACATAACAGACAAACCCTAACTGGCACACAAGAGAAGTGGCTGGGTGTGGTAAACTTCGCTGAAATTGAACTGGGTAAGCAAGTCCCCCTCAAAGGCTCCCACTATCGCGGACACTTGGGGACATGGGTACGTACATTTTACCCACAGTTAGGCTCACGCCAAGAAACGCGGCTGGTCAACGGTGTTCAACAGGCAGTTTACGTGTACGCTTGCCATGATCCAGTCGTAGCCGCCGGACTAACCAAAGCTGTAGAGGAATTTTTCGCCCATTCTAGCCCCAGTGCAGCGCTTAGAGAAGCTGGTGTTTTCGCCAAAAAGTCTTTAGTTACCGCTTGATGGGCATTGGGCATTGGGCAAACAGAGCGATCGCCCAGTAATCAAGAATTAAGACTTTTACAACAAAAACGAATTCTACTTCGAGGGGAAAGGATATGGAACTCGGATATTTCCAAAAAGATGCACTAATTGAGAAGCTGGCGAAGAAATTCTATGCACTTCTTGGCTATGTAGTCCGCGATGATTATCGAATGCAATCAGCCACACATCCAGCAGTTCATAGCGTGTGTAGCAATGGCTTTGGTTGCTCTTATTGAATTTGAATTGATTTTATCTGAATGGGAAGAAGAGGAAGACGAATGCAAGTCGTAGTCACAGTAGTTGAAAAAATCCAAAGTGAAGCCCATATTAAGATTCCTGATGGACTACCAGAAGATGCAATCAAACAGCACATTATAGACTACTACAACAGTGGAGAAATGCTGACTGAGATGAATATTTGCCAAGTAAATTTTGAATTAATCAGCACCAAAATTGTGAGACAAATGGGAGAGTCTTTATGACCGTTGTAGAGCCAGAAATATCACTTGACTGGAATACTGATATGTGGCAAACTCCTGATGAGATTGCGTCCCTTATGGCGCAACTCGTATTACCGACCGATCAACGAATTCTAGAACCTGCTGCTGGAACTGGTCAGATAATTAAGTTCTTACCAAAACATATAGATTTATGGGCTGTTGAAATTAATTACGCCAGAGTTAGGGAGCAAATTAAAGTAGGCGGATTAATGCATCAACTAGATAGAACGTGGGATATACAACATTATGATTTTCTGGGTAAAGCTTGTGAGCCTGATTTCTTAAAAAAATACTCAGATTGGGTTGGTTTTGACCTGATTATCACTAATCCACCATTTAGCAAGTGCATGGAATTTCTACAGCGATCTCTGGCATTGCTGAACACTAACAATCCCCAAGCTCGATTAATTTTTCTATTGCCCCTTGATTGGAATTGCTCGAAAGCTAGAGGCGCTCATTGGCAGCAATTGAATGCTCACATACATAAAGAATACCGAATTATGGGGCGAGTGGCTTTTCTGGATGGGGAAGGTGTACCACGTAGTCGTCGGCAATGCTCAGATGCGGTGTTTGACATCCGTCCTGGGCGTGTAGAGTCGGCTGTTTCTTATTTAGGTAACTAAGGAAATATTTTATGACCAATATCGAATGGACAGATGCAGCTACCAAACAAATGCAATTGCAAGAATTTCCAATTGAAAATAATCCCCGTAAATAGTCATTCCAAAGGCAATAACTTTGACAAATACACCACGGTTGTAATCAAGTTAGTTTACGGTTAGTGTCAGTAATTAGTACATTTGTACTACTAAAACTGATCCATCTTTATTTGGAGTTGACTCATGTCAAAGCAATTCGCAATGGGCGAAAAAGGGAATTGTTAGCAAAGGTGTTTTATTGTATTTTTCAAGGATTGAAAGAGCGGACTAATTGCTTTATTTCCGGTTGAAAGAGGAGAGAGAATCAACAATGACTTTAGCTAGCAATACAAAAACACACCAGAGCAGAAGAAAAAGTAAGTATGCGGAAATACTTACCAGGCCAATAGCAT
>JBBSCU010000412.1:0-3096 GCA_038249935.1 Chroococcales cyanobacterium | reverse complement strand
CACCTTTAAGTTTTGCATAAAGGTCTAGCTCATCTCTAGGAGTAAAGAGCCAATCGCTGAATTCACCTGTTAAAACTTCTGGAATTCCTCCACTGCGGCTGCCAAGGGCAGGTGTACCAAAGGCCATCGCTTCGATGATGACGCGACCAAACGCCTCTAACCAAAGACTTGGTAAAACGTTTACATCGCTAACTTGATAAAGACTTTGGGTATTAGAAATATGCCCTAAGAATTTGACATCATCTTTGATGCCAAGACTATCCGCTAATGCTGCTAAATGAGATATGTATTCCTCACCAGAGAACAAAGGTTTACCCGCGACGAGCAATTTGGCATGATTGAGAAGACTATGCGCTTCATTTGTTTATATGTAAAGGTTCGTACGGTTTCAGTTTCCAAAAATATCTCACTCTTTTCATAAATCTAAATATGATTCCTGTGATAAAGAATCCAAAAAAGCGTTGAAGGAAACCATAAATAGATGAGCTGGCTGGATTAAATTCATCGTGCAGGCTCTGAACTTTCTTTAGAGTTGAGAGATAATCAGTGTGATTTAAATATAGGCACCAGCTTGTAGCTTTTGAGAAGTAGGATTGAGCTAATGCACGTCTATAGTTTACTGAAAAACCATTTTTTTCTAATAGCTTTTCCTCTGCCTTTTTCATTAACTGAAAATGATTTTCTACCCACACTCTCTGGTTAGAGGTGGAAACTGTTTCTTTACCATACCGTCTGTAAACGGAATAGCATCCTGGTTGATATGTAAACTTTGCATTAGCTAAAGCTACTGATATTAGGAAGTCTCTATCCTGACCAGCTTTGAGTGATTCATCCCATCCGCCAGATTTCTCTACAATAGCTCTTGTAAAAAGAAAAGCTCCAGGGGCTATCCATTTTTTATCTTCTAAGAGCATTTCTAAAAAATCTTCGCCTGTTCTAGAATCCTCTATATCTCCAAAAACAGTTTCTCCATTTTTTAAGTGATACAAGTACTGCCAATCTCCATAGATGACATCGGCCTCTTCTTTCTCTAGAAACTCAATTTGCCGTTCGATTTTTTCTGGCATTAAATAGTCATCGGAATCTAGATATTGAATATATTCGCCTTTTGATAAAGCAAACCCACGATTTCTAGCATGATTTCCACCTCTATTAGGCCCACTTTCCCAGATAATTTTGCTGTCATACCCTCTAATAATGTCCAAACTATCATCAGTAGAACCATCGTCAATAACTATAACTTCAATCTCTTGATAGGATTGTGCAAGACAGCTATCAATTGCTTCTTTCAACCATCTAGCTGAGTTGAAACAGGGTATAATCACAGAAGTCAATCTTTTCATTGGAATCTCCTTTTCCGGTGTGAAAAATATCAGCTCATCTCTGAAATTTCTTCAGGATAATTTTAGGCTTCTAAACTTATAGTTGAACTGACTGGCTTGTATTTATCAGCTGGTAATAAATATTCAAAAGTTTTTGATTTAGCTTATAAACATCATGATGAGTTTTCACAAAATCATGCCCATAACTTCCCATGTCTACCCAAATCTCTGGATGCTTAATTAAATATTCAAGTTTTTCTCTTAACGCCTCCACATCCTTTTCAGGAGTTAGAAAACCTGACTTTCCGTCTTGTACTAATTCGGGTATTCCACTATGCCAAGTGCTAATAACGGGAATTCCCATCGCTAATGCCTCCATGAGAACGACAGGAATGCCCTCCTGATCTCCATGCTGACTCGTTACACTGGGAGCTATGATAATACTCGACCTTTGCATTAAGTCTAAAATTTCTTCTTGGTTTTTCCACCCTAAAAGTTTTATCTTATCGCTTAAGTTTAATTGGATAATTAAATCATTCAAGAAATCCTTCAGTTCCCCGTCTCCTACTATTCCGTAATGTAAGTTTGGGTAGCTTTCCGCCACTGCTGCTACTGCTCGAATGCCATACTCTACTCCTTTTTTATCAACCAGGCGGGCAATTGTTAGTAACTCAATTCTTTCTTCTAAATGATGATTATATATTTTTTGGGTAAACAAATTAATGTTAATCCCAACCTTGTGGACACAGATTCTATCCTCGTCACACCCTAGTTCAATTAATTTCTGTTTCCACCTCTCGCTTATAGGTACAAATAGATCTCCTTGTCGAAAGAGATAGTTATATATGTCTTTGCCAAATATTTTAGGTTCAAGTGAAATGTCTATTCCGTGAAAGGTAGTAACGACTTTGCCTTGAATTACTCCCGTGTCTCTGAGCATCACACCCAAAACACCATTTAGTCCAAAATGACACTGAATAATATCGTATGGATCTTTGTTAAGTAAAGTTATTACTCCATACAGAATTCTAAATGAAAGTACTTTCTTGCCAAATTTAAAGATGTTTATTGATGACAAGATTGCTCGAGGATTTCTATGAAAGTTTTTAATCATTAAGCCCACAGCTTTTGCCACACGCCAATATTTATTTGAAGGAATATTCCAGTAATATGTGCGTTCTAGGATGTTATATTTTTCTACATCAAGATGTATTTTAGATTGATTTTTGGCACTGTCAGCATAAACATCTACTTCATGCCCAAGATCTATAAGCCCCGTGATTTGGTTCAAGACAAAGGTTTCTGATAGGGAAGGAAAGTTGTTAACGATGAAAGCAATTCTCATATTTCTGCTCAGCTTTTGTAGTTGATCGGAGATTGGACTTGCTTCTGTCTGTTTAGTCAGACTCTACTGTAATTTTCAAAGCATTAA
This sequence comes from Chroococcales cyanobacterium, assembly GCA_038249935.1. GTDB lineage: Bacteria > Cyanobacteriota > Cyanobacteriia > Cyanobacteriales > Nostocaceae > Nostoc. The sequence goes on along the minus strand of JBBSCU010000412.1, from coordinate 342 downwards.
ACTGAGAGAGCCTTTACTCTTGCCTAAATATCCTATCTACAGCATGTTTGCTTTTTTTGGCAATTTCATAAACTGTGGGAGGGAGGTAATACTTCCAAAGAGGTTGCATATAATCAGGCAAAAGAAATTTTCCTTGAGGACGTTGATAGATACCTGTTTCTGTAGTCTGTAAAACTTGTTGAAATACTTCAAGATAGCGATCGCACATGTCTTCAACTCTACAAGAACCCTGATCAACTGTCCTATATGCGTTTGCTGAGAACTCTTCTCGTAGAGTCAGGTTTCGTTGAAGCTCTATAAGGCAATCAGCAAAAGCTTGGATGTCACCTACAGGTAAAAGAT
>JBBSCU010000411.1:0-3142 GCA_038249935.1 Chroococcales cyanobacterium | reverse complement strand
TCCTGTTAGCCTCCAGACTGTCGTCTCAGCTTGGGGGTTAGCCACTCAATGTTGTTGTCGCAGCATTGAGTGGTGCTAGATTTTTGGAGCAAAACGGGTGGCTCGACTCCGTAGTCGTTCCACAACCTTAACCAGCAAGGATACGGGCATACCAGCCACCCTGTCAACCACTGAATCAGCAGATTGTTTATAACTAGCTGGGTATCAAGTGTAGAAGCCTTTGATTACCCAACAACCTAAGATCATGAAGAAACGCCTAACCTAACCTATATAATTAGACCTTAGAGTCGTTGATGCACCCAGGTCTCTAAACCACCTCTCAAGGTTTAATGTAAAACATTAGAATTTCAATAATTGTTTTTATAGTCAATAAAATTCGCTTGATAAACCGCTTAGAATAAAAACTTTTGTAATCGCTTTGATAGAAGTTTCAACCCTGTTATTGATTGGAGAAATATGAAAATTAAGAGCTTCACTTTCAATAGTACTAACCAGAACTGGAACATTGAAGAAGTCTACTTTGATGATTTAAATTTGTTAGTTGGTGCTTCTGGTGTTGGGAAAACAAGAATTCTTAGAGCACTTGATCTAATCTGTGACGTTGCTAAGGATAAAAAACGGAAATTAGACGATGTGCAGTGGTCTATCAACTTCTCTCATTTAGGAAAGAATTACCGATGGGAGCTGAAAACCTCAAACTCTATTGATGAGGCTTTTTCAAGTGAACCGGGACAAGCTGAGATTGTGTACGAAAAACTGATTGAGGTTAAAGATAGTTGTGAGGCAGAAATTTTACACCGTACTACAACAGAATCTAAATTAAACAATGAGAAATTGCCAAAACTTAAAAGAACTGAAAGTGCAATTACGCTCCTCGCAGAGGAAGACTCCATTGCACCTATAGCTGAAGCATTCAAAAGATTTATTTTTAACGAAACTCCTCAGCGAGCAGTCGTTTCTGTGCCATTTGATCCCAACAATGTATCTGTGTCATCAGATTCAGAATTAACAGATTCCGAGCATATTGATGTAAAGAAATTCAAAGAGACTTCTGTCGATACTCCAACAGTATTTAAAGCATTCTTCCTTCAAAAACTTTTTCCTGACTTATTCGATGAGATAAAAGAATCTTACATTGACATCTTTCCTAGTGTAAAAGATGTCAGAGTTACTATAAATAGAGAATCCAGTAACCAACATCGCCTTCTCTTTGAAATCGAGGAGGACGACTCAGACAATTGGATCTCGCAGCAGCACATATCATCTGGCATGTATCGTACGCTGACCTATCTAATAGAAATTTTAGCTGCTCCTGAAGAATCAGTAGTCGTTATTGATGAATTTGAAAATAGCTTGGGAATTAACTGCATGCCTGAGCTAACAGATTTCATCCTGGACAAATCACCAAAACTTCAATTCATTCTCACTAGTCATCATCCATACATCATCAATAATATCCCGTGGAAAACATGGCAGGTTGTAAGCAGGGTCGATAACAAGATAAGATCTAGAAAAGCTGTAGATATTCCTGAGCTTAATACAGCATCTAGCTTAGATAAATTTACTCAGTTAGTTAATTTACTTGATTGTGAGGATGAAGCTGCGTGAATCTTTTGCTCTTAGTTGAGGGCGAGAAAACGGAACCTAAGATATACAGGGCATGGCTATCTCATTTATTTCCCGATCTAAGCTTTGTAGTTAGACCTGAAGATATGACGATTAACTCATGCCGAATTATTCCAGGCAATGGATATCCCAATATGATAAGCTCACCTAAAATATATGGAGGCTATTCTCGATTAGAGGCATGTTTACTGGATATAAGAAACTATAGCAATGTTGATTACTTCTTTATATGTGTTGATTCAGAAGAAGAAACTTACCAGAATCGTTTTGAGGAGGTCAATTCTAAACTTGAAAGTTTAAAAAGTCAGCTTGGTATGAATCAAAGTCAAAAAACGGAGTTTCATATTATTGTCCAGCAATGCTGCATTGAAACTTGGGCTTTGGGTAACGCAGAAATCCCAAATGAGTATACTCCTCAGAATAGCTCTACAGACTTCTTTATATTTCAAAAATACTACGATATTTTAATTAGTAATCCAGAATGGATGGATGGTTGTCCACCTGGTTATAATTATTCTACCAAGGCAAGATTCCATGGAAGCTATTTAAAGGAGTATCTGAAAGAGTTCGGCTTATCTTACAGCAAGAAGAAGCCAAAGGTTATTGGAGAGAAGAAGTATTTAGATGCCTTGATAAAGCGATGTAGATCGACTAATGATTTATCTAGTTTGAAGCATTTGATAGATATATGGGAGCAAATGAAAAACGATAAATAACGTAGAAAGGAGTCTCGCAAATTAAATGTAGCCTATGAGTAGAAAACGATCAACGCCGAGTTCAAGCTTAATTTACAATTACCAAAACCTCAACTTGAGGGAACGATCGCGAAGCGCTAATTTGTCAGTTCGCTAACCTCCTACTGACTTTCACAATGAAGTTGAATGGTTGAAGCTGGAATGGCGATCGCACTCAAGCCACTTATTCAGCGTAGCCATAGCGCGATCGCCCTCCCCGAACCCTCAGCGTGATGGGCGATCGCGCCCAATGGCTGAGAGAGGAGGAGCGATCGCATTCTCTCTCGCACCTTTCCAGAACTGACCTTGACGATGAACCAGATTTTGGACGTATAGCGATCGCACAACTTCTCTCAATTCATGCAATCGATTTTTTAGGCGCGATCGTGCGCGATCAACATTTACAGTGTTGAAAAAAGACAGCTTAGGAAGCCTCCCACATTTGTAGAGATCAAAAATGCGGTAGTGTGGGCATCTTGCCCGCGAACAAAACGTTTGTACGATGCACACACTATACGAACATACGACAACTACAAAGCAGTCATACTCCCACAGGTTAGCTAGGGGGCGATCGCCCCCTAGCTATTTACTAAAATATGCTATTTGTTCAAGTACAAAAACGTTTTAATGAACTCACTTAACTGTACCCACGCCGCACGATTCCCAGAATCGGAGGGTAGTGGTATACGTTTGCTTGAAGTTAAAACCAATACAGCTTTGTAAGACATATATGAACCGTCCTCGCTAGATACCTTCTTTTCTTCTACCTGAACATCTACAAT
>JBBSCU010000410.1:0-3157 GCA_038249935.1 Chroococcales cyanobacterium | reverse complement strand
AAGCTATCAATGCTGCCTTGCAACAGTTTGCTGGAGGGGTAGCAGCGCACAAAGACTTCTACTGACTCGCTTTGGGTAAACAGGTGGCGAATCGTTTGGCTAGCGACCGTGTTGAGCATCCGCTCCCCCCAATCTGTGCCTTTAGTATCTGTTAAACCAGTAAGTCCGCCGAACATGTAGTTTTGGGTCTCTAGAAGTTCTTTATACTTTTGTAACAAATTGTCAAGAATAGAGCAAGCGATCCCCAGATTAATTGTGCTGATGCGTAAGTATAGGATGGCTGATGGCAAATAGCTAAATGTGTCAAATATTACTAATCTGATTAAATAATATGAATGCTAGCATTATATTTAGTGCAAATTTAATGCATAATCAAAGTCATGCTGAACATCGTTCGAGATATTCACTCCCTCTCAAGCTTCAAGCGCAATACTTCTGAATTTATTCAGCTAATGAAGGAAACTGGACAACCGGTGGTGTTAACCGTGAATGGCAAAGCAGAATTAGTTGTCCAAGATGCTGAGTCTTACCAGAAACTTCTAGAGCTTTTGGAACAGTTAGAAATAATTGCGGGAATCAGCAAGGGACTGGAGGATGTAGACGCAGGTAGGACAAGACCTGTTAAGGAATTTGAGCAAGAAATGCAGCAGAAATATGGCATTTCAAGTTAGGACAGCCAAGACAGCAGACGCTCAAATTGAGGCAGCATACCTGTGGCTAAAAGAGTACAACCCAGCCTATGCAGATCAGTGGTTTAGAGGGTTGATGGATACTATTGCATCTCTTCAAGAAAAACCTCGTCGGTGTGCCTTAGCTCTACTAGCGCAATGTCAAAAAATTGCCCATTTAGACGGAGTAATTACGCCACAAGAAGCTAAGGTGTTAGAAACGATTAACACAAAGTTAAACCGTGATTTGGCTGCAATTAAATAACCCTGAAGATTGCTGTTAACATTTCTTAATCAAAGACGATCGCAATCTCTACAAAAAAGTGCGATCGCCTCTCTGCTAATCATGACACTATCTAGTAAATTCCAGATCGATATCTCGGTTCAGCAATTAGTTTTCCCTCCTTTTTCGCAGCATCTAACCATGCTTCTTTTGCTTTCAAGACTTCACGAAGCGCTTCTTCTTCTGTTAAACCGAATGCTGAACAGTATTTCAGATCAGGAATATCAGCAATATAGCCCTCATCTTCTTCACTGTAGAAAATATTAATGTGATAGTGTTTCATCTTTAATTCAATATCGCTACTAAAATACGCAGCAAGTCTTCTATATCAGCAGGAACACGATATAAATTGAGGTTTTGAGTTATTTGTTTACTTTCTCGATTCAATAAACCAAATTGCCAAATATCCCCTGTAGAAACAGCCCCCTGTAAACTTGCCTCTTGAGAATCAGTCCACGCATCAATAGCAATCAGTTCTACAGCAAGCTGGGTAAAGCCCCTTGCCAAATCAGCATTTTTAGCTTCTACAACTAATAGTTTATGGTCTGTATGGAGATAATAGTCAAGGGAACCTTTTAACTGTTCTGTAACAATTAAAGGATATTCGATTCTAAGTTGGGCATGGGTGTAATGAACAACATCCAATAAAATTGGGGCAATTAGTAACTCTCTGCGGGCTGCCTCACTAGTCAAACTAATATATGGTAAACTCTCCTCAATCCTAGATTTGAGATTTACGAGTCTGTCTAATTCAATGCTGGACTTTTGTAGATTGAGAGAGGAACGTTTTAAAGAATAGCCAAATTCAGCCAGTATGTCTTCTGGCTCGAATGCCATCTCAAAATAGCTTCTGAAAGTGTACGAGTTATTTGGTTGGAGGATGGGAATTTTACTCATATAGCAATCCGATTTGATTTCTGAAATCTGAATATTGGTGTTAAGATTTCTTAATCTTCGCCAAAGTACAAGTGCGATCGCTGGCTTAAAAATTGTGTTCCCAACCCCGATTTTAACTAAATTTCATCGCTCTAGTTGCGTTAAAAATCGCTAGTAAAGCTACTCCGACATCAGCAAAAACAGCTTCCCACATTGTCGCTACACCAAAAATACCTAATCCAATAAATATACCTTTAATCGCCAATGCAAACCCAATATTTTGCCAAACAATTTGCCTTGTTTTTCTGGCGATTTGGATTGCTTCTGCTACTTTTGACGGTGCATCTGTCATGATCACAATATCGGCAGTTTCTATCGCCGCATCTGAGCCTAACCCGCCCATTGCTATACCAACATCGGCTCTAGCAATCACTGGCGCATCATTAATCCCATCCCCAACAAAGGCAACTTTACCATGCTTGCCGGCGGCGCTGATTAATTTCTCAATGGCATTAACTTTTTCTTCAGGTAATAACTCTGCTTCGTAGGCATCTATGCCAAGCTGTTGAGCAATGTAAGAGGCGATCGCTTGATTATCTCCTGTTAACATTACTGTTTTCTCTACACCGATTCGCTTGAGTGCTTGAATAGCCTCTCTAGCATCTTCTTTTAGTTCATCGGCAATAACAATATACCCAGCGTAAATATCATCCACTGCTAAATGAATAACTGTTCCCTCTACTAAGCAATTATCATGAGCAATGTTTTCTTTATGGAGTAGGCGATCGCTTCCCGCTATCACTACCTTATTTTCAACTTTGGCTCTAATTCCATAACCTGCGATCTCTTCATAATTTTTTACTTCAAATTCATCTATTTTTTCACCATAAGCTTTGCGGATAGATTGAGCGATGGGATGATTTGAGTGCGATTCTACTTTGGCAGCTAATTGCAGTAATTCTTGTTCATTAAAGCCATTTTGTGGTACTATTTTAGCTACTTTAAACACCCCTTTTGTTAAGGTTCCAGTTTTATCAAAAACAACTGTATTAACTGTATTTAAAACATCTAAAAAAGTGGAGCCTTTAACTAAAATACCACGTCTAGCTGCACCTCCCACACCTCCAAAATAACCTAATGGAATACTGATAACCAGTCCACATGGACAGGAGATAACTAGTAAAATTAGGGCGCGATAAACCCATTCTGAAGAAGTTGCGCCAGAAATAAATAAAGGAGGTAATAGTGCAACTGCTAGAGATGTAAAAACTACTATTGGTGTATAATATCGGGCAAATTTAGTAATAAATTTTTCTGTTTCTGCTTTTTT
>JBBSCU010000409.1:0-3163 GCA_038249935.1 Chroococcales cyanobacterium | reverse complement strand
CGCGCGGGGGGGGGACGCAAGTATATAGAGTGGGGCATGGGGCATTGGGCATTGGGCATTGGGCATTGGGCATTGGGCATTGGGCATTGGGCATTGGGCATTGGGCATTGGGCATTGGGCATTGGGCATTGGGCATTGGGCATTGGGCATTGGTTATTTACCCCTAGTTGCTTCTCCCTTACTCCTCTTCACCTCCTATTTGATCTCCGCGTTCTAGTTCCCAGAGAATTTGATTTCCTTCACGGCGTACCCGTGATACTATCCAGTTTCGCCAGCGCCATTGATCTCCCCGACTGGTGACAGCGCTGGCGTGGACATCCATCAAATCTGCTAACTCAGAACTGGTGATTAAGTAGCCTTTTTCAGAAATTTCGTCAGCGATACGCAGAGTTTCGACCAAGCTGCGGAGCTGCGAAACCCTCATTTCTGAAGGTTTTTCATCGATTGCGATCGCACTTGGCACAGTTGATGGTTCCATAACAGTTGCAGAAGTACTGATTTTTTGGATACTTTGGTTAATTATTCTAGAGTTTTTTTCAGAATCAACTACTTTTGCTACATTTAGTTCATTAGTTAATTCTTGTAGCGAAGGGATTTTGCCACTGGCATAGCTACGAGCGATCGCATCACAACGTTCGTTACCTATGTTACCAGAATGTCCCCTAACGTGTTGCCATTTTACCTGTTGGGTGTTGAGTTCATCAAGAGTTTCCAAAAGGTCTTGGTTTTGGACAGGTTTACCATCTGATTTTTTCCAGCCTTTCTTTTTCCAGCCTTTCACCCACTTGGTAACACAGTTAATTAGGTATTCGCTATCGGTGTGAAGGGTGATGGATTCAGCTTGTTGAGATGTTTGCAGGAATTGGAGGGCTGCGATCGCAGCTTGCATTTCCATTTTATTATTGGTGGTATGAGGTGATGCATCGCCCATTTCGTGGATTGAGCCATCGCTGAAGTAAACGACAACACCCCAACCACCAGGGCCAGGATTGCCGGTGCAAGCACCATCGGTGTATATGCTTTCAATTGTGGGTTGGGTGGACATAGTTAGGATATCGAACCGCAGAGGAAGCTAAGAAGACAATTATTAGCGCCGAAAGCGTAGGCTAATAAAGATTAACACAGCAAAGAAGACACCGATGCCTACACTCCAACTAAAAACTTCAGCCCGAAAGTGGAGATTTTGTTGATAATTATTGGGTTGGGCGAGAATAACGGCGGAAGTCGCGGCTACATAAAACCCGCCTCTAGGGGTTATGAACCATTAATTTTTTGTCACTAGACTTCGTTTGTATAACCGCGATTTCTAATCGCCAGGGCTACACATACGTTTTAAATCTTGTAAAACTGCGGCGGCTGATTGATAGCGATCGCTAAAATGATAGCAAACCATCTTATCTAAAATTGCCGCTAATTCTTTGCTAACTGGGGCTGTTTGCCGCCACATCACATTACCCGTTTCTGGATCTGGATGAAGTTCTTGCGGTGATATCCCAGTTAGGGCTTGAATGCCAATCATTCCTAAAGCGTAAATGTCACTGCACAAGCGAGGATGACCGGCAAATTGTTCTGGAGGTGCATAACCCCGCGTCCCGATGGCTACTGTCGCTAATTCTGTTTGCTCAATATTCGGCGGTTGCATCAATTTCACAGCACCAAAGTCAATCAATACCAGCCGATTATCTTTAGCACATCTAATAATATTAGTCGGTTTGATATCACGATGAATCACTCGATGCTGGTGAACAAATCCGAGAACTTCTAAAACTTGTTTGAACATCTCCATCACAAATGATTCGTTCTGCACCTTCTGCCCAGGTGGTAATTCTTCATTTAGGGTATGTCCCTCGATATATTCTTGAACTAAATAGAATTCTTGGTCATCTTCAAAATAAGCAAGTAGTTCGGGAATTTGATGATGTTTACCCAAAGATTCTAATATTTCAGCTTCACTATTAAACAACCTGCGAGCAACTTGCAAAAACCGCATATCTTGACGAGCTGGCATTAACTTTTTCACTACACAAATCGGATTACCTGGTCGTTGAGTATCCTGTGCTAAATAAGTGCGACCAAATCCACCAGCACCGAGAGTTTTAGAGATTTTGTAGCGTCCACTCAAAAGCAAATCACCAGATTTTATTTCTGGTGAATCAACTGGGGGAGCAAAGTCAAGATATGAATCGGGAAGTGCTGTTTTATCTTCTAAGAGTACATTTAATTGGGCGATCGCTTCTTGTTGTCTTTCAACTTGCAGAATAATTACCTGAGTTTGCCGCTGATTTTGGTAGCTAGTATAAGCTATAACGCTGATACTACTAATCACCACAGCAAGACCAGGAGGAACTAATGGCACCCATCCGGCTTGAAAAAACAAAGCAACGCAGATTACTACTAAAACAAGTATAGTTGTTCCTACTACCACTACCAAAAGCAACGGATTTTGCCACCGCCATGCTATAATTCCACCTAAGAGCGACCAGCCCCACACCCAAATAAATTCCGCCCAGTCTGGCCAATACCAAATTAGCGATCGCCCATCCAACACTGTACTAATGAGTTGACTTGCAATCTGTGCATGAATAAACAGAGCAGGCATTCTAGCTGGTTGATCTGGCAAAGTGCTGTAGGGTGTATAAAAGCCACCTGGAGGTAAATTAACTGCTGTAGTGCCAATAATTACCAGACGGTCTTTGACTAAACTGGAGTTGACTTCGCCACTGAGGACTTGTGAGAGGGTTACTTGGTCGGCGAGGCTGTTGGGGTGACGGTAATTTAATAATATTTGATAGCCCTTTGCATCGAGATGTTGATAGCTACCAGAATTAGCTTCTAAACGTGGGAAGAGGGTTTTACCTAACTGAAAATCCCCTTTTTTAGTGAACTGGTATTCAATGCCTTGTTTTTCCAGATAATTAATGGCAATTAGGGCACCAAATGCAAATGATGTTGTACATTTCTTGTCTGTAGAGTTAGCAAATAACAAACTGCGGCGGAGAATTTGGTCGTTTTCATGGTCAGCAACCACATCGCTAAACCCAACATTATCTATAGGAAAATTGGGTGGCGGTGGCATTTCATCTCTACCCAAACTGCTAAACAAACAAGTGCTGATAATATTGTCTTGATTTTGCAGATTAGCCGCCAAATTGTTGTGTTCTGG
>JBBSCU010000408.1:0-3204 GCA_038249935.1 Chroococcales cyanobacterium | reverse complement strand
TTGGTTGGAGGGGCGATCGATTGAATTTCAACACATAAATTTAGTTTACGAGTGGTTACTGGTACGACAATTATTAGGAGGAGAAACTCATGTCTATTTGGAAAGTTAAGACTGACACTTTGAACCTACGCAGTACTCCTGCAAAAGAGGATGGCAACATTATTCGAGCACTTCCTCTTGCTCAAGAAGTTGATGTAATTGCTGGAGCATCTACTGATCGGTGGTGGGAAGTCAAAGCTCTAGTTGGTGGAGCGCCACTTTTAGGCTATGTAAGTGCGGCTTTTTTACGTCAACCTGTGAGTGCAGCAAAAGAGATATTAATTAGTGCAACAGTGACCGAATGGCTACGATTTAAGCAAGGCAATAGCTTAGAAGATGATGCTCCCTACTACAAGTTTGTGGGAGAGTACTGGAAAAAGCTGGGTCTAGATCTTGACGGACGAGACACAGATCAACCCTGGTCAGCAGCTTTTATCTCTTTTGTGGTTGATAAGGCGAACTACAGTGGTTTTAAGAGTGCTGCTGCTCATCATCACTACATCCGTGATGCCATTGAAAAGCGTAAATCTAAGAGCACTGCGCCCTTTTGGGGATTTAAGCTTGACGAGCACAAACCTCAACTGGGTGACATGGTTTGTCAATGGAGAGAGAGTTCCGTAATATTTGACAGACTTCCATCTGGAGGATTTAAAAGCCACTGTGACATTATTGTCGAAATTCGCGATAACGAAGTTCGCGCTATGGGTGGTAACGTTGGTAATTCTGTTTCGATTAGCGCTTTCCAACTTGATGCAAGCGGTTTCTTAAAACCCGGCAAAGTGTTTGCGATATTACGCAATAACAATTAGTACCTAACAACACTCAGATCTGCGACTTCTTCAAAAAGTCGCAGATCTATCTACCCTAAACTAGCGAATTTGGAGAATTATTATGAAAGTTGCAATTGATCCTGGACATGGCATGAGTAATCGTCGTTTGGGTGTTTATGACCCCGGTGCAGTCCATGTTGAAGGTAGCACTAAATATAAAGAGGCAGAGATCGCTCTCAAATATGGGCTAACCCTCAAAGACATTTTTCGGGCAAAGGGACATGAGGTGTTTATGACTCGTGATGATCAAACAGATCATGCACCTGTTGGCCAGCGGGCAATGAATGCTAAAAGTGCTGGAGCTGAGGTATTTGTCTCTCTGCACCTCAATGATTTTGATGACGATGCAGCAAATGGTTTAGAAGTCTTGTATCGCGGCAGTGATGATAAGGATTTAGCTCAAAAACTACAGGATAAATTGGTGATGATTACTGGCTTCAAAGATCGAGATATTAAACAGCGAACTGATTTGGCAGTTCTGAAGTTTGATGGTGTTGCCATTCTAGTTGAACTCGGATTCATTGCTAACGATGGCGATCGCGCCACTCTGCTAAATCCTCTAAAACGAGATGAAGTCTGTAATGCCATTGCCTCAGTCATCCTGGATCATTTTTCATAATCAGTGACAAGAGGTAGAGCTACAGCTTACCAAATTTCTTAATTCACTAAATTTTGGAGAGTAATAACATGGCAATTAGTGTTGATCCGAATGAAATTATTAAGCTAGTTAAATTTCTGGCTAATCATGGTGTATCAAAACCGGACGACTATCGATTTGAAGTTGATCCAAGCCTGAACGGTCTAAATTTCAAGGTTAAATTGAACGTTACGTATCTACCTACTGGAGCCAAGACTATAGTTATTCTTGCTCCTTAAACATTTGGCTAGAATGAGATGCAGCAATAGCATTCCTACATGGGGGCATTGCATCCATACGCCTTGTTTAAGCAATTTGACAACACTCATACCACCATCTCTTCAGCTCTAGACTGACAACGGATGCATAACTTTATCGCTGATGTATCCTCTGCATCCCCTAATTATTTCTTGTTGCAATCCGCTCATTGAAGGATCAAGTATGTTAGATCAAATTTTGCGAGATATGAAGATCTTTGACCGCGATCGCGCTCTTGAATTGCTAACCTTAGTCGAAGAAGCTCATAAACGGTACAATGTCATTTCCCCATCGATTGATCCAACAACAAAACGCCAAAAAGACAAAACTATGTTCGATTACAAGACTCTTTTCCCAAAAAATTGGGACTGGGAAAAGGATCTTAGCCAAAATATCCAGATAAACTACCTGGCTGCAACAGATGTATCTGGTTCACCTAATGTTGTTCGGTCTAACTATCAGGTCTTTGCTCACTTAGTGTTTACTCAAACGGTCTGGTCAGCAACCGACATTAGAAATGGTTTCAAACGGAAAAACCTATTTGGATTTATTGCCAAAAACCTGGAAACTTTCGACATTTACATTGTCTTTCGAGGAACCAGCAATTTAGGAGAATGGATCTCGAACATTAAACTCGTCCAGCAATCCTATACTAAGGTTGATAGCTGCGATACAGCAGGAGAAATTCACTGGGGATTTCGCAGAACTTACGATCGCCCTGAACCCAAAACTAACAAAGTTCTATGGGCAACCCGTTGGTTTGATCAAACCTTTCTTAAGGGTGCATCTTCGATTCGAGAAACAGTTGAGACCACGCTTAAAGAGCAATGCCCTCCAAATGCAGAGAAGGTAAAAATCTATGTGACAGGTCATAGCTTAGGAGGAGCCTTAGCTACCCTTGCAACTGCCCACATCAAACAATTGATTGATCAGGGAGTGATTTCCGCTCATTATCCGACTCTATACTCATTTGCTAGTCCTAGAGTTGGAGATAGCAACTTTGCGATAGCCTTCGATGAAATTGAGTGCTACAGAGTTGCCAACAGTGAAGATTTAGTACCCAATATCCCTCTACCAACTTTATTGCCGATGGCGGGCAGATTGCCTGCACGGAGCGGCATTCTACAAGGGGTAACAGATTGGCTCGATAAAAGTCTGAATTATCAACATGTTGGTGTGCCTATTTACTTCACTCTTCAAAAGTCAAGTATTTCAGACAACCACACTCTTCCAGTTTATTTTGAGGCATTGACTCCCCCCAAACTTCCCTGAAACCTCATGCCTAAAATCACCGTTGGCGGTCTTGATATCAACTACAAAATCTTGGGGAGCGGAGAGCCGTTATTGCTCATCATTGGACTCAGCTTCAGCCTGTTAGATTGGGGTACTGAATTCCCTAACTTGTTGGCAGAACACTATCAGGTTATCTTGTTCGACAAT
>JBBSCU010000407.1:0-3231 GCA_038249935.1 Chroococcales cyanobacterium | reverse complement strand
TTGTGTGGTAGCACATCCCAGGCGGATCAGCTTGAAAATCACTCGCGCCCGTGAGTTGAGTAAAGCATTGCCGCTCAAAATGACTAAACTAAAAGATATGAGCGGGTCTGCCCATGTCTGACTATTGGTTTAGTAACTATTCAGCAATCAATTTCAGATAAATTATCTCAGATTCTTCTTCTGTCTAAAAAGTAGTTGTTTCGCTTTTGTTGCAGTCTATGACCTCTGAACTCCAAACTCCAGATCCTGACGGTACAAACGGCAAGGGGGCAACTCAACCGACAAAGATAGACCGAGAATTGGCGTGGCGGATTGCTCCCAGTCTTCTAATTAGTTTTAAGTATGCTTGGGCAGGCATTAGCTATGCTTTTCAGACTCAGCGCAACTTTCGCATCCACGTTATTTTGGGTGGTTTGGCGCTTGGTGTAGGTGCTTTTTTGCACCTTTCCGCTGTGGAAATGTCGATAGTCGGCTTAACTATTGGTGCAGTTTTGGCAATGGAGTTGCTGAATACCGCGATCGAGTCTGTTGTTGACCTCACCGTTAAACAGAACTACCACGAGCTTGCTAGAATTGCGAAGGATTGTGCAGCAGCAGCGGTTTTGATTTCTGCACTGGCTGCGATCGGAGTAGCCAGTTCGCTAATTTTGCCAAGACTTTGCATTAGACTTTGGCAAATTTTCCAAACATCCTCTTTTCTTCAGTAATTTTTTAGTTCGCTCAGATTTAGATAGTTTAAGTAAGGAGTCAATTCATTTGATTCTCGTTATTGATAATTACGACAGTTTTACTTACAACCTGGTGCAATATTTGGGCGAATTAGGGTCAGAGTTTAGGGCTGCACAAAAAATTCAAGTTTATCGCAACGATCAACTCACTCTTTCTCAGGTTCGCGAATTTAAACCAGACGGAATTGTGATTTCTCCTGGACCGGGTCGTCCTGAAGATGCTGGCATTTCTCTCCAGCTTATTCAGGAACTAGGGATGAAATATCCCATTTTAGGAGTTTGCTTAGGGCATCAAAGCATTGGTCAAATATACGGTGGAAAAATCGTGGCAGCCCCGATTTTAATGCATGGCAAAACTTCGCAAGTTTACCATAAGGAAATTGGAGTATTTGAGGGATTAGAAAACCCATTGACAGCAACTCGTTACCATAGTTTAGTGATTGATCAGCAAGAATTTCCAGAAGTTCTAGAAATAACAGCGTGGGTGGATGATGGCACTATTATGGGAATAAGACATCGACAGTATCCTCATATTCAAGGTGTCCAGTTTCATCCAGAAAGCGTGTTGACAGTTTTTGGTAAGCAAATTTTGCGAAACTTTTTAAGGTCTATCAACATCTGATTGAAATGAGTAGAACCTTTAGCGAATCTAATTGTGGCAAGGTAAAGGTTACTACCATTGTTTGAATTTTCTAAATTATTTGTGGCTTAGTGAGGAGATTATGAAACGGCGCAAGTTAATCCGTTATGCAGGAACAAGCATACTGACAGCATGTGGGCTAGGTTTAACCTCTGGCTTCGAGCGTTCTCAGGCTCAAAGCCAAAGCCCCCTGTCTATCCAATGGTTTGGACACACCTGTTTCTTGTTTATGGGTGGTGGTAAGCGAATTTTGGTCAATCCCTTTCGCACTTTGGGATGTACAACTGGCTATCGTCTTCCCAAAGTGAATACCGATCTGGTATTGATTAGCAGCCAGTTGCTCGATGAAGGAGCCGTAGAAATTGTGCCTGGTAATCCTCGGTTGCTCTATGAGCCGGGTGCTTATCAAGTGGATGGTATTAAAATCCAGGGGATTCGTACGGCTCACGATCGCCAAGATGGTAAACGCTTTGGGATAAATGTGGTGTGGAAGTGGAAACAATCTGGAGTTGAACTGCTTCATTTGGGAGGTGCGGCAGCCCCAATTTCTCCAGAACAAAAGATTTTGATGGGAACCCCAGATATTCTGTTTATTCCAGTAGGGAATGGTCCTAAAGCCTATACTCCTGAAGAAGCAAAGCAAGCGATCGCGATTCTCAATCCAAAAGTAATTATTCCAACTCACTACCGGACTCAAGCAGCTTCTAAAGATGCGTGTGATATCTTGCCAGTCGATAATTTCTTAACTTTGATGAGTGGCACCCCTGTCCGTCGTCTAGGAACTTCAATCGCAATTCGACCATCAGATTTACCTAAAAACGGCATGGTAATTGACGTAATGAGCTACAAATTTCAGTAATCTAGATACAGATCCGCAATTTAGCGGAGTAAGTGCATCTATTTAGCTGAAAGCTGTCACTTTCCTTAGAGGGAACCTTAAGGAAGGTGATGCTCAGGGTGCTTAATATGTTGTCTGTTTTAACGTTGTCTGCTTTGACAGGATTTATAACCTATCTTTTATGGCGACCTCAAAACCGTTTTTGAGCCGCTTAATTAATCAATTAAATCTGCTGAGAATTGTCAATAGGATTTTCTTTTAGAAGATTTAGCAGTGACTTGCGCTTTTCACAATATTAACTTTAGACTCACTGCAAATTAACTTTAGACTCACTGCAAACAAAGGAAGCAATTTCAAAAGTTGATCAGTAAAATCTTACAACGAAAGGGAAATGTCACTCGAAAAACATCTCCCTTTCGTTGTTAAAAATGGATACGTGTTACTTAATCGAAACCTTAGCGCCTGCGTCTTCAAGCTGCTTCTTAGCGTCTTCGGCTGCTTCTTTTGGGATCGCTTCTTTAACTGCCTTAGGAGCGGCTTCTACTAGATCTTTGGCTTCCTTCAAACCTAGACCCGTCAAAGTTCTTACAACCTTCAAGATAGAGATCTTCTTATCAGCGGGGAACTCTTCCAAGAAAACATCAAATTCAGTTTTCTCTTCTACTTCCTCAGCAGGAGCCGCTGCACCAGGAGCAGCCATCATCATCCCCCCGCCAACCGGAGCCGCTGCGCTTACTCCAAAAGCGTCTTCGATTTGTTTAACTAGTTCAGATGCTTCTAACAAACTGAGAGTTTTCAATTTTTCCAAAATTTCATCAGTAGCTACAGACATAGTGATCTCCTTAAATTTGATGATTGATACTTGATTGAGTTGACACTTTATTGAATGAGCAGGGAAATTTGAATGGCGCAAGTAAACCAATTCAAAACTTTCCCTATGCTGCTTCTTTATCTTTGTCGGCAACTGCTTGAACCGCACGAGCTAAACCGGATGGAACCTGGTTGATACTTACTGCTAACTTACT
>JBBSCU010000406.1:0-3232 GCA_038249935.1 Chroococcales cyanobacterium | reverse complement strand
TTATTGTCACAAACAGGCATGTTGTTGATATTGACTACCGGCAACCCAGCGCGAAATACAAAGACTTTTCAATCCAGGAATTATTTATATCAGGAAGAAGAGCAGATGATACAACTTACACATTTAGGTTGTATCCAACGGCTAAAATTTTTTATAGCGAAGTTGATGAAAATGATGTTGTACTTATAGAGCCAAAAATGTATGAAGATCCTCCAGATCAGTTTGCACAGGGACTTCATTGGCATTTTGGATTGGAGCATCTAGCCACGCAAGAAATATTTGACAATCTGTTACAGCCTTATGACGATGTCGCTTTTACTGGTTTTCCAGACCAATATGATAAGTTAACAAATCGACCAATCCTAAGATCTGGAAAAATCGCCAGTGATCCAAAATTTGATTATTCATGGAGTGGCAAGTTTGAGGGTAGTTGTGTTGCGTATGAAGCTTTCTCGTCAGAAGGTGCATCAGGTAGTCCTGTTTTTGCGCCTCCTAGAGGTTTACAGACCATACCTGGTTCACGACATGGGTATCTAGTTGGGATTAATGCAGGGCATATACCAGACCACAACAGATATGGAGGTCATAGTGGTATTTCATATTTCTATAAATCTACAGTGATTCTGGATATTATCCATCAAGCAAAATTGATCTGAGCTTGAAAGGCAGGTATACCGCAGCCTAACAACGCCCATGCACACCGACCGCCGAAAGTTGATCGGTTATGATGCAGAGGTTATTTGCGGCGGGTGATGGGCAACGTTCGACCACTTCGTTTCAGTCGTTGAGGAATAGTTGAATAATAGTCTGTTGAAGTTTAGAGTCTAGGTAAGACAAAATTGTAAATAGGGCAGCCCTTTGAAGTTACTCAGTGTCTAACCAAAATAAAATTGTGCTGTTGATATCTGTAAAAATCTATGTCTACCAGTGATACATTAGCGATTCTGGCTTTAGTCGTTTCTACTCTCTCTTTCGCTGTATCTCTAGTTGCCTTGTATTTCCAGTTCCTGCGAAAGACGCAGATAATCAAGTTTACTTTGCTTGATTGTTTTTCAGAGAATATCCCAAATTCCGAATCGATATTGGTACTAAATCTAGCTTTTGCAAATTTAGGTAATCAATCTACTGTTCTGTCAAAGGTCGGACTAGCATTTGAAGGCAACAAGAAAAATCGTGTAATAATTCCAGAACAAGGAGTCGGGAACGATCCGCTGATTCTGGAGCCTTCAGATATTCGGCTAAAAAGTTATAGATTTACGTGTTCGGAAAAGCTTTTTTCGTTCATTTTAGATCAGGACTCAAGTCGTCGAGAAATTAAATCGATAATTCATTTTGAAATTATCGGCTTTAATGGAAAACACTATGAGAAAAATATTCACGGGTGTATTATTAAAATCGAGAATTTTAAAGCGTGTGGTACATCGTATCCACGAAATTTACAAGTAACATTACTTCCGTGAAAAGAATGCAGATTAGTTGTACTTCGCGGTCGAACAATTCGGTTGGAGCGGACTACCTAAAGCCCCTGGTAGTATTGCAAAGATTATTTACAGCCGCTCAACCGCACCGTTAGCCCGCTTCATTTTAGTTGCTGGGACCTGGCTAGAAGCTGCTTATTGGTATCTAAAGTTGACGGACAAATGCATTAAGAAACAGGGTTTCTGACTAGATCAAGAGGATAGATGAAACGAATGAAGATGCCTCCAAATTCTCAAAGTAGAATTCTTTTTAAGGCAAACGACAAAGTTTATAGATTTGTAAATTTCAGCTTCAACAGCAATGAAGGCTCTTTATACATATACTTTGTTGGAATGCCCAAAATCTCTGAAAACGCAGAACAAGGAGCCTTTAACTTTACGGAGCAAATTTGGAAGGAACCACTCAGCAAAGTCGAAGAAGATAGCATCGGAAATCCTAAACTCTCATATCACACTTCGGGTCAAATCAATCTTCATTTATACTCTAAGTTAAGATGTTTTGGAGAGCCAATCTATAGAATTTCAAAGGCAAATCTTTTCTTAAACTACTATATTCCAAGTATTGAGCTTTTGCCTATTTATAAAAAACAAATCTCTGAAAATGATTATCTTTATGAGGTTAATTGTATTGGTGAAAAATTATTTTCTTTCGTTATATGCCCTGGTTCGATAAAAATTAACAACCCTTATAATGCGGAGTATGTCGCTATATACATTCAGGAATTGTTTAACTTATTGATGTTTAATAATAAGCCGCTACTCAAAGATATCCAAATTCCACGCAGAGATAAACAAGTCTTGCTATTTCCTGAGCTTAATTTATTTAACGAGCTTCAAGTTTCTCGCAGCGATGCAGTGATTGAATTTTATAAGAAAACAAGAAACTTAGAGGGAGGTGTTGTTGAGGGTCCAAACAATGAAGGAATTTATAGGTTAATTTTTCCGTCTTCTGATTTAGCAAAAAGATATAAAATCTTATTGGAAGATAAAAGTGTTGAGACAGAAATTATAGATATCAAAGAAGGCTACTCAGTAAGTCTCTTTTGCTTGAAAGATAAAGATGGGAATAGGATAAAAAGGCAGGTCTTATGTAACAAAGTGCAATTCTTGTAGTTTGTATGGTAGCAGTAGGGTCGCGGTCTAACAATTCAAATGCAGCGGATTGGCTCACGATCTTTCTGCGAAGTAGTAACAATAACCGCAACCGCTGATTTGAGGCGTTAGCCCGCTACGTTATGAAAAAGAGTATTTGTTCCGGTATTTGTGGGAGCGCGATCGCCTTTACCGTCTCGCAGAGAATCGCCCCCCAATTGCGAACGGTGAGTCGATTCAGTTTTCGGTCTCAGTGATCAGTCCCAGCCAGTTTCTAGTGAGTGGTAACGATTGAGTGGGTACAGGTGCGAGTCTGAGTAAAATGTCCCAGCAGGTTTGGGGGCGATCGCAGAAAAGCCCTGGTACGGTTCAGCTTCTAGTCACAACGGCAGGCTAATACCGCGTTGGTGCGGATGGCCTGGAACTGCCTCCTACCGCTTGCTAGGCGAGCAGTGTAGGATAGTGGAAAGGAGGACAGTATGAACATTCCCATCATTGATGAGGTCGTTGAACAATTAAAGGTCATGCCACAGAATTTGCAACGGCAAGTGCTGGAGTTTGTTCGGGCATTAGTCAACGCTGAAGTTCGAGGTACACCGGGGCAGCAATTGCTGCGTTTTGCAGGTTCAATCCCTCCCGACGATCTTCAGTTGATGCGGACA
>JBBSCU010000405.1:0-3244 GCA_038249935.1 Chroococcales cyanobacterium | reverse complement strand
TAGGACTTACGCACTGTACAAATTCATCGTGATGTGGGTTAACGAAAATAGGTTCTTTCAGGCTTTTTTTAATTATCTTTTGATCGTATAGCAGTTCTCGTTTACGTGAGGTACACCCGTAGGGGCACGGCATGCCGTGCCCCTACACCTTGGGATATAACGTTGTACCGCATCTGAATGGGAACCGCTATAAATAGGCCATGCTGTAGGGGTTTAGCATGCTAAACCCCTACGAAAGATGTGGTTTTTAACCTTGCTCATATTTGGTATTTCCTGTCAATGCGTAAGTCCTAGTTACATAAAAAAAGCAAAATAAAAAGCGTTGTGCTATAAACACAACGCTTTATCAGACTTGTTGTTTGGTTTAACCTGCATCAAATGTCAACCGATTAAACCAATCTCAAATCAGGATAATTTGCTAATACATCATCAGATGTGAGGGTATCGCCTTCAGCTTGCGGAGTCCAAAGGACTTCAATTGCCAGAAGTTTTTCACTGGGGAGGCTACCAATTTGCCGCAAAGCTTGACGCAATTCATCAACACTGTTAATAGCTGTTGGGATTTGAAACTTACCTAATGTCGCCGCCAACAAGGTGACGATAATGTATTCACCAGCACCTTCGGTAATTAGACGGGTGGGGTTGTCGAGTTCACCAGCCGGGGATAAAGCATCTTTGGCAAGGGCTGCTTTTAACTGATTATTGACATTAGAAAGAGTTTCTTCGCTAAATTTGCTGCGTTCTGCTAATGACAGCCGATTAAACTGACTTTCAGCTGAATTTAAACTAGCTTGTTGAGTGCCACCACCTGCATATACAAAGTATTCGGGATGGCGCAGTAAAGCTAGGCTGGCTTCTTGCAGAATTTCTGCTCTCCCCTCTGGGGTGTTAGTATCAGCAGTTTCAGCAATGTGGTTGAGTTCATTTTGCAATTCACGGGCTTGAGCTAACAAACCTACTTGCAAACGAGTTACAGAAACAGGAGAGTTACTGCTGTAATCTGCTTCTCCAGTTTCACCGCTAGAGACGCGGCGGAAAGTTTGTAATAGGAAGTTAGCGATCGCTAAGAAGATTAAGATGGTAAATATACCACCAAATCCTCCCCCAATTCCCCAGAAAGGAATTAGGAAGGGAAAGCCAAAACCGCCACCACCAAAGCCACCACCAGGATAGTATCCGCCCCCGCCAGGAGCTGCATAGGTGCGTGGCGTATAGCTACGGCTGCTGGAAGGCGCTCTAAAGGAACCACCACCGATTCTACCTCCACTACGGGCAGCTAATGCTCCGTCGGCGTGACCAAAAGCCAAAGCTAACACTAGGCTTAGAGCTAAGAAGGTTTTTAACAGAGGTTTGATGCTTTGTTGTAGTTTTTTACGCATAATACAATTGCTTGACAAACAGGATTATTTATGATTTTTTCTTGATGCTTGTAGGAGTGTTGCGGTATGTCCCTAACGTCAGACCGTAACAAACAAGCAAGTTTGTAGCATTCAGTTTTAGGGGCTACATATTTAATTTACCGCTTCTTATCTTGGGTAGGTAGCGATCGCAGGAGGGATTTCTCCACTGGGGAACCGTACCTTAAGATATGTTTATCATCACATGAATTTGCGATCCGGTAATTATTGCTATGTTTTGGACTAGCACTTTCAGGCTAGAGTTCTGAATTATACAGAAGATTCAGGATATTCTATTAAAAGTAGCTAGATTTAGTAATTTTTGCAACAGTTCACTGAGCAATTTAAGTACAAGTGCTAGCTTTTATTTATTGTTCATCATGCACAGAAATTCTTAAGTAGTGAGAAATTTGCAGCAAAAATAAAATCAACACAATAAAAAAACAATCTTCATGGCTAATCTTCTAAAATCGCTTTTAAATTTGTTTACCACATTCCTTTTAAAAGAAATAAAATAGTAATTAGGACTTTGAAAGTAACCTTAATTGTAAATAAATTAAAAATTATTTGAAATATAGTCGTCAACTTTATTATGGAACATATTTCTCAACTAACAGCCGAAATCAGAGACGAAACTGCATACCCAGATATCCTAGTCATATCCCGGATCTTCCTGCCGAAAGAAACTGTAATTGGGGAATATATTTACGATCGCTGTCTCCAAGATCCAGAACGAGTTATTGTACTAACAGCTAGTTGCTCAGGAGATAAAGTATTTGATCAAGATCAACAGTTTCCCATATATCGCTGGTCTTATCCTAAATACTGGCGTAGTGGCTTTCTAGGAAGTATCTTAAAGCCTTTGGTCAATATTGTCTGCTCATTTGTCTTAGCAATCAAACTTTATTTTCGCTATCACTACCGTTATATAGAGTGGGGTCACGGCTATGACTTTCCTTCGCTGTTATTATTGAGCTATTTATTACCTATTCGCTTTTTTATCTATCTGCACGGCAACGATCTTCTTTGTACTTTACACAATCCCGTGCTGCGATCGCTCTTTAAATTAACACTCAAACGAGCTGAAGGTATTGTTTGTAACAGTTCTTATACACAAGACTATCTCAGAACTGCTTTGCGATTAGATACTCCTACCCACGTCATCAACCCAGTAATCAGACCAGAAAAATTTGGTAATGTAGCAAGTCCCAGTAACCTTGATGATTTGCGTGTCCGCGTGCGTCAAACATACAACATTCCCGAAACAGCAATAGTTATTCTCTCCATAGGAAGGCTAGTAAAACATCAAGGTTTCGACCTAGTTATTGATAATATCCCACTATTGATGACTTTTGGGGTCGATGTCCACTATATACTTTGCGGTCAAGGATCTTGTGAGTCGGAACTGAAATCTCTGGCGCATCGTTTGCGGGTAGATAAGCGCGTCCACTTTGCCGGATATGTTCCAGAGCGGGAATTAGCCGGTTATTATGCAGCTTGCGACATATTTGCCATGCTGACTTTATTGGATACTAAAGCTAATATTATGGAAGGTTTTGGTATGGTTTACTTAGAAGCAAGTTACTTCGGTAAACCTGTAATTGCCTCCCGTTTAGGTGGTGTTTTAGACACAGTTCAGCACGAGGAAAATGGCATATTAGTTAATCCCAATTCTGGTTATGAAGTTTTCCAAGCTTTCAATCGATTGTGTAAAGACCAACAATTACGTGAACAACTCGGTCGCAAAGGTAAAGAATTAGCCAAGCGTAGAACCCTTCACCGATCGCTGTACAAATCAGAGGCAAGAAACGCGATTTTGTGAGATGAATGCACATCAAGCGATCGCT
>JBBSCU010000404.1:0-3246 GCA_038249935.1 Chroococcales cyanobacterium | reverse complement strand
GCTGAAATAAACCGAACTATGTAACAAAATGTAAAAACCTCAAGACCCTTGTGCTTGCTTCATTTCGCTTCTCTACGAGACGCAAGCGCGAACGCTCCATTCGCAATGACATAGTTATAAATTTTCTCACCCACCTACTTAGCTCGTAAAAAGAACGCATAACCTCAGCAGCTTCAGCTAAACTCAGTTCTTTTTGGAGAGTAACTTGCGGTTTGGCAGCAATTTCTTCACGAATTAACTTTGATGCTATTTCAATAACTTCCAAACGTTCTTCAGTCGTCATGTTTTTTAGGGCTTCCAAGACTTCTGCAACATTTTTAGTCATAACTAATCATTGTTAGTTTTTGCTCTACCAATTGCGCCAACCGCCTTTGATTGCAACTTCATCATTATTAGTAGACTTAAGCCCGTGACCTTGAATTAAAGATTGATATTCTGTGCTGCTTGCCCAACGGTCAATTTCTCGTGCCCGCAGCACTGGCACTGGATGGGTTAATTGGGCTGTACGGGCAACTTTGACCATTTCCCCTAGTTCAGTCTTGCTGATATCATCGTAAGCGCGGGCTTGGGCAACAAAGGCATCGAGATTTAGTTGTGGCGCTAAGGTTGGAGAACCACCCGCCAACTTCATCAACACTGACATGACAACTTTGGGGTCTTGGGTTGCTAGTAATGCGGCGCGATCGCAGGTAAACTCAGCACAACGCACCCATTCTAAAAGTTGTGCCTGTATCGTTTGGGCAATGAAGCCTCCAATAGTAGGCACACTTGCCGCAGCTAATATTAATAAATTTACAGGAGTCAAGTAAACACTATGGTCACACTTGAGATGCCCTAACTCATGGGCAATTACTGCCTGTATTTCTTCTGGTGTGAGGATATCAATTAGGGATGTGTGAAGCACAACAAATGGCTGCTTACCTCGCACAGCAAAAGTATAGGCGTTCGGAGCCGGATGCTGCCGGACGTATAACTGGGGAGGCTCTATATCCAGGATTTTACAGGCTTCTAACAACAGCTTGTATAAATCGGGCAGTTGCTTTTCACCCACCAGAATGCTGGACGCAATATTTTCTACATAGAAAACCTGCTCTGCCATTGGCCCGAGCAAATTCCGCACCATCATATCTATGCCAGGTATCTGCTTGAGGGTTTTGGTAGCTTCTAGGTCTAATGGATGACGAAATGAGTCAGCTTTTAAACCAATCAGCGGAGTTTTGAAGAAGGACATGGTGCAACAAGCTATAAAAAACAAAACTATGGAATTTGACTGGTTAGATAAACAGCCTCCCACAGCTAGTATAACGATTAAGTCGGGTGGCTATTACCTACTTACCTATCCAGGGGAGCAGGGGGGAGACAAAAGAAAAAATTTTACCTTGTCTCCCTTGTGCTGGTGTCACCGCCTCAGTCTCAACTGATCAATTTCAACTTTATAGGCTACTGATAGGGGGAGCGATTTCTGTATCTGCTGATTCTTCGGACACGCGCAGGATTTTAGCCCCCAATTGCTGCAACTTTACATCAAGTCGATCATAGCCGCGATCA
This sequence comes from Chroococcales cyanobacterium, assembly GCA_038249935.1. Taxonomy (GTDB): domain Bacteria; phylum Cyanobacteriota; class Cyanobacteriia; order Cyanobacteriales; family Nostocaceae; genus Nostoc. The sequence continues at coordinate 1,698 of JBBSCU010000404.1, read as the reverse complement.
AGATGCTGTAATCCCTGAATTGTGGTTTGTCCTTCCGCCGCCAGTCCTGCTATGACTAGTGCTGCCGATGCTCGTAAGTCTGTGCCTAACACTGGTGCGCCAGACAATTTTGGCACTCCCCGGACGAAAGCAGTGTTGCCTTTGACCCGAATATCTGCCCCCAAGCGATTTAACTCTGAGGCATGACGCAAGCGATTTTCAAAGACGGATTCGTTAATCACACTGTCGCCTTCCGCCAATGTTAGCAAAGCCATGAACGGCGCTTGCATATCTGTGGGAAAACCTGGATGGTATTGAGTTTCAATATCCGTTGCCTTGAGAATTTCCGTTGGCAGAATGTGTAAGTGTTCAGGCTCTTCCTCAATTATTGTCACCCCAATATCCCGCAGCTTGGCAATCACTGGTACAAGATGTTCTGGAGCCACCGGCGAGAGGATAAGTTCTGAGCGGGTAATTGCTGCTGCCAACAAAAACGTCCCGGCCTCTATGCGATCGGGAATAATGGTGTAGTCAACAGAATGCAGCTTAGGGACTCCTTCAATAATAATCCTGCTAGTCCCCGCTCCCTTAATTTTTGCTCCCATTGCTTTACAAAAGTTAGCCAAATCAACTACTTCTGGTTCTCTGGCAGCATTTTCGATGATCGTTTCGCCCTCTGCCAGGGTAGCCGCCATCATCAAGTTTTCCGTCGCTCCGACGCTGGCAATATCTAAGTAAATCTTCGCTCCTTTTAATCTCCGGCTGCTGCCAGGGACGTAGGCATTACAAATGCCATGCTCAATCTGGACTTCAGCTCCCATTGCTTGCAGTCCCCGAACGTGCAAGTCAACTGGTCTTGCTCCAATAGCACAACCACCTGGTAAGGGCATCTGCGCTACTCCCAATCTGGCCAGAATGGCACCAATGGCGAAAAAACTCGCCCTCAATTGGGTAACTAATTCGTAAGGAGCTTTTGATGTTTTAATTTCGCTAGCGTTGATGTCTAAAATATCGCCTTGCCGTGTTAAGCGTAAACCCAAAGCCGATAATACCTGACCCATCCGCTCTACATCCGCTAATAAAGGGACATTGCGGATGCGACAATCACCCGGACACAGCAAGGCTCCAGCCATGATTACCAGTGCTGAATTTTTGGCCCCGCTAATTTTCACATGACCTCGCAAAGGATGCCCACCCCAAATTTGCAAGACTGAGGAGTCTGCTTCGGGAGCAAATTTGGCATCTGGTAAGCTGGTAGAAGAATTAATAAGCCTACCTCCAAAAGTAATACGTATTTTATATGTTTGAAGTTGGTTTTGATTCTACATTAAAGATTCTATTTGTCCACGTTTTAGAGTAACATCTTGCATATAAAAGTTGTGTTTTAGATAAAAGTTAAAGGCTGAGAATCAGTAAGAGCAGGGTTTTCGAGCTTTTGAAAAATTTAAGAAAAAAGAATGGCTAATTAGTAATTTTAAGCAAAATTAAATACTCAGTAAAATAACTTGGGTGTTCTCTAAATATTAATGTAGGACTTACGCATTGACAAGAAATACCAAATATGGATACGGTTGAAAACCACATCTTTCGTAAGGGTTTAGCATTGCTAAACCCCTACAGCGTGGTCTATTTACGATCATAAGGATAATTAATAAAAACCTGAAACGACCTATTTTCGTTAATCCACATCACGGTTAATTTGTATAGTGCGTAAGTCCT
>JBBSCU010000403.1:0-3259 GCA_038249935.1 Chroococcales cyanobacterium | reverse complement strand
CTATCTTTCCAGAATTCGACACCCTACTATTAATCTTGAAGACTTTGCTGCTGATCTGGAAATGGCAACTGGTGCAGATATTGAACGGATTTGTACTGACACCATTAAAACTGTTATTCTTCGCGGCGATCGAGAGCTTACTTGTGCTGACTTAAGAGCTGCTGTAGGGCGTTATTTAGAAAGAAACCGTATAATAGCGAATTCAGAAAAGGCTTCAGACAGGCTACCGTAAGGCTCCGATGAGAATCCTTGGCTAGTTTCTAGCTGTCAGATCTGCGTTTCTACAAAGCGTGTACGGTTATCCCTACTATTCAACTGCTACACTCACACTGAACAGCCGCTAAAATTTGTGAAAGCACAAGGTATAGTGTTCAAGCCTAAACACTTACGCTACATATGGAATCATCTAAACAACCCATTGCCTAAACATGGTTCATTCTCCTTCATCTGATACTTCCGAATTACAAACATTTAAGGTTCTATCAATAGATGGGGGAGGAATTAAAGGCTTGTATTCAGCCAGGGTCTTAGAGCATTTTGAGGATAGATTTAAGTGTCATATCGCTGATTATTTCGATCTAATTTGTGGCACTTCAACCGGAGGCTTAATTGCTTTAGGGCTGTCTCTCAATATTCCTGTCGGGCTAATAAGCAACTTGTACTATAGGCGAGGCAAGAAAATTTTTCCAAAGCGAAATAATTTTCTAAGTTCGTTTCGACAAATTTTCCTCCGAAGCAAGTATGATAACAGCGAATTGAGAAGAGCATTGGAAGAAATGTTTGGAGAGCGAACCCTTGCAGACTCTCGCTGTTTACTTTGTATCCCTGCGTTTTCTTTAACTGATGGTAGACCCTTCATTTTTAAGTACGACCATAGTGAAGGTAATCTATGCAGAGATGGTAAAACGAAATATGTTGATATCGCTCTTGCAACAAGTGCAGCACCTGCTTACCTTCCCATCGTTACTGTTGATACTTATGATCGCAAACAATTTATTGATGGTGGAATTTGTGCAAATAATCCAACTCTAGTTGGAGTGGTGGAAGCACTTCGGTACTTCGTCGGTAGTGGCAAAAGATTTCAGAAGTTAATGGTGATGTCTATCGGTTCTCTGGAGCCAAATCCTGGTAGACGATTCGTTACTAAACATCATCGTTCGGTTATCGACTGGAATAAAGATTTGATTGCTACGTTTTTTGAGGGGCAGGCATATCTTACAGGTTACTTTGTAGAAACTCTAGCGCAGCATTGTGATTCTCCATTTGATTATGTGCGTATTCCTGGCGCTCCTTTATCTCCAGAACAGGCACGAATTATTAATATGGATAACACTTCGAGTGAAGCCCTGAACTTAATGTCTCAGATGGGGAATGATCAGGCATATCTCTGGGGTAGAAAACCAGAGATATCCGACTTTTTCCAAGACAATAAGCGATACATAATCAGGTAAAGGCGTGGCAAACTGTCATAAATTATTTCTAGATTTTAATGCTGCTATCGCCTTAGAATCTAATTGCAAAAAAAACATTACGTAAATCCCGTGATGCTGTTCGTGAAAAAATCAGAAATTATTTTCGAGATAATCAGAACGGCTTTTCTCCAAAGTTTCATGGACAGGGTTCATTCATGATGAACACTATTATTGAACCACTTGATGGAGAGTTTGACATTGATGATGGCATCTATTTTAAAGTGGAAGTAGAACCACTTCAAAGTATTAGCTCTTTTCATCGTTGGATTTATGAAGCCATAGATGGGCATACAAAACAAGAACCTATTGATAAACAAACTTGTGTCAGGCTTGTTTACGCCAGACAATATCACCTTGATCTTCCCATTTATTACCTTATAGAAGGTCAAACTCCATATCTGGCTCATAAAGGACAGGGGTGGATTAAAAGTGATCCTAGAGAATTTATTAAATGGTTTAATGGCAAAGCTGATGAAGATGGTCAACTAAAGCGAATTGTGCGTTACCTAAAGGCATGGGGTGACTACAGAAAAGGTAATTTACCGAGTGGATTAATCTTCTCGATTTTAGCTGCTAATAATATTGTCTTTGATGAACGAGATGATATAGCTTTTTGCCAAACTTTAGTCAGTATCAAGAGTCAATTGGAACTAAATTTTGCCTGCTACCGTCCGACAACTCCTGCTTATGAAAACCTATTAGAAGATTATAGTGAGACTAAAAAAGATTACTTTTTAGGACAGCTTGGCAGTTTCGTTCAATCTGCTGAAAAAGCCTTGAGTGATAAGTCAAGTCAAAAAGATGCTTGTAAAGCTTGGCAATCTCATTTTGGCAAGGATCGATTTCCCTTTGAATCTGAAGAGTTCATTGAAGATTATCATCAAGTTAATATTCGATATGAATTAAAAATAGATTGCCTAGTTTCACAAAAAGGATTTAGAACTCATTCACTAATTCAGATGATTTTTAATAAATTGCCTTTGCTTCGGAATAATACCTTAAAATTTTATATTGAAGACTGTGACGTGCCAAAGCCATTCCAAGTCAAATGGAAAGTTCGTAATGTTGGCAAGCAAGCAATGAGAAGAAATCAAATTCGAGGACAAATCTTAAACGACGGTGGCAATCATCAAAGAATCGAATCAAGCGATTTCTATGGATCACATTTTGTAGAATGTTATCTTATTAAAGATAATGTTTGTGTGGCACGGTCTAGGATTGATGTGCCGATTTCGGATTAATATCACTATGAATGGATGTTAAATAAAAGCTGTTTTGTTTAACCCTGAAATACTCAATCTAAAACCGCCTTGCTTAGATTAAAGTGACGCACAGTATAACAACGCGCTGGAGCGGACGGGCGAGTTATCTTGGCGTTGATACAAACGTTATTTGCCGCCGCTCAGCTATGCCGTTAGATTGCTACGTTGCAGAAGGGGAGTAGCTGTTCGGTTATTTGTGGGAGTGCGATCGCTTTCCGCCTCATAGAGAATCGTCCTCTGATGGCGATCGCCACAAATAGGTTGACTGTACTAGAAATATGCGCTTTAATCTGTCAATGCAGCATTTGTGGATGGCCGTTCTCCCAGATGCTTGCTAGACGCCCAAAAATTTAGTCAACGCCACCGGACGTAGCTTACAACAGCGTCCGGTAGCTGACCCCCGAAGACTGTAAACGCCAGTCTGGAGGCTGAGGATATTGTACGACAATCCCCTCTAGCCACCCCAGCTTGCCATGCCCGCAGGTCTAGGGTGGCTAAATTTTTGGGTTTTCCTCATCCCTCGCT
>JBBSCU010000402.1:0-3274 GCA_038249935.1 Chroococcales cyanobacterium | reverse complement strand
GTAGACAGTGCCACAATCAACATGGCACTAACCATTAACTTTAGAGATTTTGAAGACGCTATTCAATACAGCACTGCGGTACTTAATCATTTAGACGCTATTATTACTCGCAACCCTGGAGATTTTCCAGTTGCTACTCCCAGAATTATGACACCTGAACAATTGATTCAGGAACTAACAAATACTCATTGAAGAAGAATTCAGGAGTCAGATACTGTATTCTGACTCCTGACTCCTGAATTCTGTTTTGATAACTCCCAACTCCCTTAGGTTCCTGGTAAATTTCGCAAACGCTCATCCAAATGAGTCCGGTCTGCCAAAACCTTTAACAGCGGACCATGTGAGGTAAACTCTACAATACTGACCGAAGCAACAGGACATCCCAAACGAAAACGGAAGCGTCCCACATCAATTCCTAGCAAACTACACAGAATAATTCTGATAGTTGCCTTGTGGGAAAGTACTAACACATTGCCACTGCTATAAAGACGCTTGATTTCTTCGATTACCTGCAAGGCGCGAGCAGCAATCGTCACTCCCATTTCCCCATCACTAGGCGCATTCCAAGACGGATCGGCTGACCAGCGAATATAATCATCGTGATATTCACGGCTAATGATTTCTGGCGTTTTGCCTTCCCACTTGCCATAATTAATTTCTTTCAAACCATCCCTAAATTGTGGTTCTATCCCGATGGCTGCACATAGAGGTTTGACTGTCTCTATAGTTCGTCGCATGGGACTAGAAAAGATGGCTGTCCAAGGCATAGAACTATATGCCTCTGCAAAAGCCTTTGCCATCTCTAACCCTTCTGGGGTAAGTTCTGAATCTAAAGAACCGCAAAAGTAATTATTACGACTGGATTCTGTTTGTCCGTGACGGAGAAAATAAAGAGTTAGGCTCACGGTATATTCTCATGAATTTTGAATTGAAAAGCGCTAACAATCCCATGTAGTTGAGGATAGTTAATGCCCGTGTTATTTTACTACAATTTTAAATAATTTTTAGATTGAGCAACGTTAGCGCAGCTACGCCCGTTGTAGACATAGCTATTCAAATAGTAGACAAAGCAAAAAATTAGATGGACAATGCCGCCTAATTTTCTGCCTAAGAACAATTCATATCTCTTTTGCAAAAATGGGACATACTCGATTTATTCCCCTTTAGTTCCTGCAAAAAATTATGAATTATTAGTCAATGGTTTTCTTCACATTATCTTTTACGTCTTCCATACCGTGACGTACTTCGCTTTCAGCTTGCTTTGCTTTACCTTCAGCTTTATCTTCTGGATCACCAGTAATATTTCCTACTGCTTCTTGAGCCTTACCTTCGATATTTTTAGCAGTTGCTTTAGCGCGGTCTTCTAAGCTCATAATGATACTCCTGATTTTTTGGTAAGTAAATTTCAAAGCTGTAAATAAACTTTGAAATGTTTTTTACTACCTCTACACAATAACTTAAGGTCTTTGATAAAGCCTTCCACCACAAGGCATATTAAAGAATTTGTAATTTGTAATTCGTAATTTGTAATTAAGAAAAGTAATTGTAGTAAGCATCCTAGCTGTTGCTTTAATATAAACTAAAGTCAGCAAAGTTTAGTTATCTATGCTAAAAGACATAGAATAAGTGTAAATATGGTAAGTAGGTCGGCAGAATAAAACCAAACTATGTAAAAAAAGATAAAGGAGTTAAAAACCTTAAATATTTATGCCCACATATTCAATCTCTACTTTTGACTCTTTGACTAAAAAACCCAGTTTTATACAAAAACTGGGTTAATAAAGTGTCATAAAGATATTTTTTTGTCTAATCTAGAAAACCCATCAGGCTTTCAGAATTGTCAACCTCATTTGATGCGATCGGACGGTTCCCAAATGTGGAATAGCTTTCAGAAATTACCAATGAACTTGAGCCAATTGGACGAATGCCAGAGAGATTAATACTTTCAACAACTTCAAATGTATTAGCGCCAATTGGCCGAATACCCATTGCGTCAAAGGTTTCAACTACTTCTAACGTACTGGTGCTAACAGGACGCACCCCAGGAATTGAAAGTTTTTCAGCAACTTCTAAGTCGCTAAGGCCTATGGGACGAACTCCACCAATGACGAGAGGACCAGAAGATTCCGGCACTGGCTGTTTGGTAATTTCCTCGACTTTATCTGCATTCAAGCTCTGGTCTTGTTGATTTTCAACTTTCTCTGTATTTTCCCCTGGAGACTTGGCATTATTTTGCCGAGAACTGTTTGCTTTGCCAGCGCTGCTAATAGTCATAAACGAACACCTCTGGTTTGTTAATTGAATTTTACAATAATTAAGGAAAGATGAAATTTTTTCCTATATATCTTAGAGTTTAACCTTAAAAAACCTTATATAGATATAAGTATCTTTAAAACTGATACATAAGTAAAGTTAAATTATTAAGTTTTGTAAAAAAATCTGACTATTTATTTGGTCTGATCAGCCAGCTACAATGGATACAGGGCGAAATCGTCACCATAAGATCGGGTATTTCCAGCAAAACTGTATGACAGAATTTTGTCTTCAAGCTCCCTTTAGTCCCACAGGCGATCAACCACAAGCGATCGCCCAACTCACCGCTAGTATCCAATCTGGTAATCGTTACCAAACTTTACTAGGAGCCACGGGAACTGGCAAGACATTTTCAGTAGCAGCAGTTATTGAGAAGATTGGCAAGCCTACCTTAGTTCTGGCACATAACAAAACCCTTGCTGCACAACTATGTAACGAGTTGCGGGATTTCTTTCCCAATAACGCGGTTGAGTATTTTGTCAGCTACTACGATTATTATCAGCCAGAAGCATATATTCCCGTTACCGACACTTATATTGAAAAAACGGCAGCGATTAATGATGAAATTGATATGTTGCGGCATTCAGCGACGCGATCGCTTTTTGAACGCCGTGATGTCATTGTCGTTGCATCCATCAGTTGCATCTACGGTTTAGGAATGCCAGCAGAATATCTGAAAGCTGCCATCCCCCTCAAGATAGGTATGGAAGTAAATCAGCGCCAAATTTTACGGGATTTGGCAAATGTTCAATATAGCCGCAACGACATAGAAATGGGTCGGGGAAAATTTCGCGTCCGGGGTGATGTCTTAGAAATTGGACCAGCTTATGAAGACCGAATTATTCGCGTCGAATTCTTTGGTGATGAAATTGACGCTATTCGCTACATTGACCCGGTAACAGGTGAAATTATCAAAAGTTTGGAAGCGGTGAATGTCTACCCAGCACGTCACTTTGTTACC
>JBBSCU010000401.1:0-3317 GCA_038249935.1 Chroococcales cyanobacterium | reverse complement strand
CAACAAAAGGATTCCAGTGATTAAGCTGTATGCGGTTCAATTATTCGACTACAAGTTCCACCCAAAACGAATTTGATAGCTTACCTAGAATCCCCTTAGCTTTAATTCGAGAAAATCACAGGATAGAAGCAAATGGCTTAGTTGATAGCGGTGCTACTGTCAATGTTATGCCCTATGAGTTAGGGCTTCAGTTGGGTAGGATTTGGGATGAGCGTCAAGCTATTATTCAATTGGCAGTAAATCTCAGCAATCAACCTGCGATCCCTTTTTTCGCAAGGGCTGAAATTAGTGATTTTACACCAGTAGAGTTAGTATTTGCGTGGGTGGGCAGTCTTAATGCTCCTTTAATTCTTGGACAAACCAATTTTTTCCTAAAATTCGATATTTGTTTCTATCGTTCCAAATTGGAGTTTGAAATTAAACCTATCCAATAAGTTTTTTTAAACGCAAAGGGACGCTGAGGGAAGCGCAGAGGTACGCGGAGGTTTTTAGAGGTTTCCGTTAATTTTGCCGTTGAAGCCGTAGACTTGGCGAGTACCAACTAACGGGACTAAAGTTACTTCTTTTTCATCCCCTGGTTCAAAGCGAACTGCGGTTCCGGCGGGGATATCGAGGCGCATTCCTCGCGTTTGTTCTCTGTCAAAGTTTAAGGCAGTGTTAACTTCATAAAAGTGATAGTGAGAACCGACTTGTATGGGGCGATCGCCTGTATTTGAAACTTGCAATTTTACAGTTGGACGACCAACATTTAGCTCAATTTCACCTGCTGGTGTAATAATTTGTCCAGGAATCATTTTTTATCCTTGGCCTAAGCCTTAACGAATTGGATTATGTACTGTCACTAACTTTGTACCATCAGGAAAAGTAGCTTCAACTTGCACATCATGCACCATTTCTGGTATCCCTTCCATCACATCATTCCGCGTTAATAGAGTTGTACCATAACTCATCAATTCGGCTACAGTTTGCCCATCTCTTGCACCTTCTAAAATAGCAGCAGAAATATAAGCGATCGCTTCGGGATAATTCAGTTTTAAACCCCTTCCTTTACGTCTTTCTGCTAATAAAGCAGCAGTAAAAATTAATAGCTTATCTTTTTCCTGTGGCGTAAGTTGCATTATGTACTCCTCAAATTCCTTTGTGGTTTAAATCTGCCACACTCTTGGTATACAATTACCACGATTCAAAAAAGAAACTCGCAGTAATTGCCAAACATCAATAAACCAGTTTCTCACCTCAGATGTAGAAGAACCACGATATCGACACAATAATCCATGTTGTAATCGGCTAACACCAGCTTCTCCAACACCATTCCATAAATTTCGCGCTTTTTCAACAATTTCTGCTGAAACTGCATCACCAACCCAAACTAGACTACCCACTATTGGTTTTCCTGCCAAGCCGTGGGGACTGTGGAAAATGTCTTCGCTACCCCGTAGATATTGCCGATCTATCCATAAAGGAACATTTTGCTGCCAAATTTCCGTGTGCGATCGCCATTCTCCAAGGTAAAATTTTTCTCCTCTAGCACTGCGACCAAATCGGGTAATTTCCCAGCCTAACCAACTAGCCCCAGTTGCTAATTCTACCCGTAAATCTTGCCGATAAATCGCACCGTTAAATAAAATTGTCTCTTGCGGCAACCATTCTAAACAAGCACCAGCATCAACTTGTATTTGGATAGTTTGTCTAGCTTGTAAGCCATTGCTGCGATATATTTTACTAGCAGCAGCTGTAGTGATTAAGGCTTGTGCTTGGGCTTGGAGGTGGATATTAGAGGATAAGCGATCGCCTCCCACAACTCCCCCGGCTGTATGTAAAATGACGCTATGACAAACTTTTTCCCCTTCTGGATAAAATGGGCGTTGTACCTTCAGGGGCGCTTGTTGGTGATTGTAAATTAATTGGCTAGTATTTAAGCGATCGGCATAAACTAAATTAAGTTTGCCATGCCAACCTTCTGCTGTTTGTGAGTTGCAAGTCATTTATAAATTCAAGATTAAAGTTCAGGTGCATTACATCTCATTCATTCACTTTAGTAGTGTTTTACCTGGAATTTATCATTATTTGTTCGCTAAGTTGAATAACAAATGTTGAAGAAGAATTCAGAATGGGCTAATCGCCCCGCTATCGCTAACAGGAATCAGAATCAATCAGTCGGGGATTCAGCGCAAAGTGCGGTCTTAGAGTTTGGTGTAATGCATCCTACAAAATGGCGATCGCACTTATACTGTGAGCTAATAAACATCGTCATGAGTACCAATGTCTAGCAAAAGAACAACTTGTTCCCCGCTCTCGTCATCGGTTTTCATTGAGAAAACAATGCGACAATCATATCCACAAGAGCATGAAAGCAAGCCTGATAGCTTTCCCTCTAGCTTGTGAGTACCCAAGTTAGCTGCAAATACATCATTTTCCATAGCAGCAATAGTTTCTTCTATTCTGGCTTGCAAGTCAGCATTACGACGAGCAAATTTTCGGAACGCTCTTTTAAATTTGCTCGTGATAACCAACCTATACATCGGCTGCATTTGGGTTATTGAGATATTCCCGTAATTCTTGAATTGCTTCAGCAGCAGTCTGGACTTTGAATCTACCTGCTTGGAATTCAGCAATGGAAGTTGCTGCATCTGACGCAATTTCATCTCGGCGACTTTCAATAATTCGGTTTTTGAGAATTTTTACCAGCATTTCTTGCTGCTCTAAAGGCAGATCCATTGCCGCATCTAAAACTTTATCTAGGTTACTCAATTGCTTCATCCTCTTAATTATTTGTGGGAATATATAAGCTTAAAAGTCTTACATCATTTTCTATAGCAGCAATAGTTTCTTCTATTCTGGCTTGCAAGTCAGCATAATTGTGCGATCGCTTGCTGGGCGGTTTACTGCCACTGATATAACCTTATAATTAAAGCTAACAAGCAAAAGGCATGACCTAAAAAACCAAGCGGAGCCATTTGTTACAATAATTTCTATACTAATCAGGTTTGCTTAAGCATTTGCTAGAAATGAACAAACTGTTGTTACTAAGGTGCAAGCATTTATAACAAATGAGTACCCCAATACGATAAATGAGTACCCATTTATAATTAATGCTTAATTTGTTAGCTTAAATTTTAATAATTTGTTATCATTGGTACGCGATCGCTGCGATCGCAGCAAATGAGTAATAACTATTCAATACCTTAGCCAAATCGAAAAATGCCTGGATTCGTAGGTTGGGTTGAGGTACGAAACCCAATAAATACGTTGGGTTTTGCTTCCCTACGGGACGCTACGCGAACGCTCAACCCAACCTACAAAAAAATGGCGAAGGT
>JBBSCU010000400.1:0-3329 GCA_038249935.1 Chroococcales cyanobacterium | reverse complement strand
TCAAACCCTGAAATTATATGAAGAAAGGTTGGTTGCTGGCAAACGACGCCAAAAAACTGGAGAAGTATCGATTGGTAAACATATTGAGACTGACACTGCACGAGTTGCAGTACCAATTGAAAGAGAACGAGTTGTAATTGAGCGCATAACTCCAGCAGATGCAGGTACGGTTGTTTCTGGGCGTGAAGCAGATTTCCGTGAAGGCGAAGTTGCTCGGATCGAACTCCACGAAGAAGTTGCCGATGTTCGCAAAGAAGCAGTTTTGCGTGAAGAAGTTAGAGTTAGAAAAGTAGTCGATCAAGAAACAGTCGAAACTCAAGAAACTGTGCGTCGTGAAGAGTTAGACGTAAATACTTCTGGACTTCCAGTTGAAGAGCGCTAACTAACATAGTCATTAGCTAATAACTGTAACTAATGACTAATAAATAATTCTACATAGTGCAGGTAAGGCTATTTAATTAGCTTTACCTGTGCTTGTTATACTTCAAAATGATCAATACATTTAATCTAAGTAAAAAGAAGTTCATAAATTTCCGATGACAAAAAACATTGGACAGTCAAACTGGAACTCTCGCACTAGCACCTCATTAGCAGATTTGAAAAAGAAGGTGAAGGATTTTGCTGTAATCGATAGGCAAGGTCAGCTAGTAGGAATGGTTTATGATTTAATTGTGGATACTAATCGTCGGCTAAACCTAGTTATATCTAACCAGGTAAATCAACAAACTGTAGAATATAGTCAGCAGTTAGCCGATAAACATCCTTCTTTATTTCGGTTGCAGAGCCAGAGAATAAAAAAAATCGACAAGCCGACTAAATCTGTTTTCATAGACTTAAACAAATCAGAAATAGAGTATATGCCTGAATATTTAGAAACAGAAACACCAGGCGATGGCAAATTATCAGAAAATTCAATTGAACAACTAGGCTATAGTCAAACTACAAGTAGCCCAGTTGAACCAGAAAATTTAGAATATGTTACCGAAGAGAAGATTATTCGTTTATTAGAAGAACGATTAGTTGTTGAAAGCAGCAAGCGGAAAGTTGGGGAGGTAATTGTTCGCAAAGTAATCGAAACTCGGATGGTACAAGTTCCTGTCCGACGGGAGAAACTAATTGTAGAACAACTCAGCCCAGAATATAAGCAACTTGCAGAAATTGATTTATCACAAGGGGAAGTTTCTGGAATTGATTTGACTGAAGTAGAAAGACTTGAAGCAACACCTTTTAATGGTAGTTTAACGGTAAGTGGCGACTTTAGTTCACCTAAAATTGCCAGTTTATTATTGAATGCGATCGCACTAGAGCGAGATCACGGATGCAAGCAGGTAAGAGTCACAATTGCTGTTGAAAATGAGTCACACCAGAAAAAATACCAAGACTGGTTTGATCGCTGTTCTAAAGGTGAATCACTAAAGCCTGAATAATAAGTTTCTAGCAGATAAATTAGTAGGGTGGGCATTGCACACTCTATTTTTTTGCTATCAGTTAAGACTCAGGGCTATTTCATTCTCATCTAGCCCGCCTCAGAATGAATTCTGAGTCTAATAGCGAAAGTCGTCTAAGAGGATGTTTGAAAAGTCTTCTTGTTGGTAGCAAAACGTTCTAGATCCCCCTAAATCCACGCCACGTGCTTCAAGTCGGGAAACCCGCCCAACGCAGTGGCTCCCCTTAAAAAAGGGGGACTTTGATTCCGGTTCCCCCCTTTTTTAAGGGGGGTTAGGGGGGATCAGTTTAATTTATCGGGTTTTCCTCCTACCTCCTCATGAATTAGGTTGAGGCGTGTAACTTTTGCGAGTAACTATTGCCAAAAATAATACTAGAAAAGTAAATGTTCCGGCTAAATATAATGGATAGCCATAAGTTTTGGGGTTTGATTGATGAATTATCATTCCTGCAATCACAGGCCCAATACCATTGGAGATGCTTAAATAAGATGCGTTCAATCCCATTGCAGTTCCCTGCTCCTGTGCTTTAGCATTGATAGAAATTAGCGTATTGATCATGGGTTGAACTAGAGAATTGAAGATTGAAAAGAGTATACTGACTCCGACAAAATAAACCGTGCTAGGAAAAACTGGCATTAAGACAAATGACAAACTTCGGATAAATAAAGCTAAAAATAATATATTAACTAGATTAAATTTTTGCATCAGAACTGAAACTCCCCAAGTCTGCATCATCACACCTAGCACTCCAAATAGTATAAACATTAGCGTTAAAGATTGGTTACTTTGACCCAACACATTAATAAAATAGGGTTGAAAAGCATAAGTAAAGATCGTGAAAGTTGTGCCAAGAAAAAAGTTTATAACTAGAAGTACACCAATCTTAGGCATAGTCAGACCTCTAATTAAATTCCCTAAACCTAAATCAAAGATATTTCGCCCTTTACCAGCCTTATTTTGCAGAGTTTCTGGTAATAAGAAGATTGTAATTAACAGGGCGACGAATGCGACTGCACTCGAAACTATAAATGCGAATCCCAAAGAAATCTGCTGTGCCAGTAAACTGGTAACTGGGCCTAGGACAAAGCCTAACCCCAATGCTGCTCCATAAATCCCAAACCCCTGAACACGCTTTTCGGGAGTGGTGATATCTGAAATAATCGCCTGAGCTACAGAAGCATTCCCGCCGGTGATTCCATCCAAGAATCGAGCCAGAAAAAGCATCACTGCTGTTGTCGCTGTTCCAGCGATCAAATTAGCGATCGCAGTTCCAGCTAAACTGATGATCAGTAAAGGCTTACGTCCAAAGCGATCAGATAGTTTACCAATGACGGGAGTTGCAAAAAACTGAGCTATGGAGTAAGTCGAAAACAACAAACTGGTCTGAAAATCGCTAAGACCAAATTGTTTGCCATAAAGATAGATAATGGGAATTAAAACTGTAAAACTGAGGGAGTTAACAAAGGCAACTAAAGCGGTAATCCAGAAATTTCGATTCATCAGTAATATATAGCTATCAGATTATTACCTGAAAACAGGATTTTTCAGCCCTAGTCATACTAACTACTTGTCGTTCTTTTGGCTACCCCCGATGAGATTTCCATTGAAGAGACTGTTAAGGAAGCAACGACAGCGCTTGATCCCACTTATTCACATTCAAGTTCGAGATGGAAAGTCTGAAATTATGGGTATGGGTGCATGGCATTCCTATTGGCGCGATCCCTACCATCTGCTGCTGACGATTCCTTGGACTGCCTTTCTGATATTAATTTGTGTTTTCTATGTAACTATTAATGCTCTTTTTGCCCTAGCTTACTGGCTAGGAGGAGATTGTATTGCCAACGCTCGACCTGGCTCTTTTTTAGATGTCTTTTTCTTTAG
>JBBSCU010000399.1:0-3338 GCA_038249935.1 Chroococcales cyanobacterium | reverse complement strand
TGGGCCAAAAGGTTTGAGAAAATGCTTCATCAACCCCAAGTAATTCCCTTCTTTGAGGATATTGAGGACAAATTTGTTTCCTGTATGCGTCAGTGTTTCCACTGCGCGGTCTTTGGCAACGGCTATGGTTAAACCAGGGGGATTAAAGCTAGCTTGAGCCACCCAAGAGGCTAACATGGCACTGGAACGATCGCCTTCTTTTGCTGTAAGAACACAAAGAGAACCGACAATCCGACCAACTGCTTGTTCTACACTTGTTGCAGGTTGACTAGGCAATCGCACTTTTCTAGTTTTCTTCAGTACTTGGGCAAAGTCAGTTCCAGCTTCTTCACACAATTGCAGTGTGGCATCGTCGGGTTTAAATTTGACGCGGATGGTGTCAAAACCAAATCTATAGCCAGCATCTTTTAATTTACCTTCAATTAAATCAACTGCTTCCCCACTCCAGCCAAAAGAACCAAAAACACCAGCAAGTTTATTATTAGTAGCGGTAGATAGGACAATTCCTAAAGCTGTCTGCACAGGTGTAGGTGCATGACCGCCGAGTGTAGGTGAACCGATGACAAAGCCAGCAGATTTTTCCACAGCAACCCGGATATCTTCAGGGTCGGTAAATTCGCAGTTAATCGATTCTACAGCAACGCCAGCTTTTGTGATCCCACGAGCGATCGCTTGAGCTAATGTAGCTGTATTTCCGTAAGCTGATGCATAAATCAAGGCTACTGTCAAGTCGGCAGAAGTTTGCTGCTGACTCCATTC
The DNA here is from genome assembly GCA_038249935.1 of Chroococcales cyanobacterium. Taxonomy (GTDB): domain Bacteria; phylum Cyanobacteriota; class Cyanobacteriia; order Cyanobacteriales; family Nostocaceae; genus Nostoc. The sequence goes on along the minus strand of JBBSCU010000399.1, from coordinate 2,579 downwards.
CCGATAAGCTTTGGTCAGTTCGATTAAGCCGTAGCGCACCAAAGGCCCGTGTCCATTGGCATACATTCGCACCGGAAAATCTGCAAGTTTATCCAGCGCTGTTTCAACTTGACGAGCGTGGGGAGCCATGAGGCAATCAAAATAATAGCGCCGATCTTCGTTATATACTTCCCAGCCTTCATCAAATACCTGATCTCCGCAAAAGTGCGCCCCAAATAATTTATCTGTGTACAGAATTTCTGTTTGCGGATCATAAGTGCAAAGTTGATCTGCATAGCGGGGGTTAGGGGTGGGAATGAATTGTAAATTATGCCCGTTGCCTAAATCTAGAGTTTCTTCGCCCCGCATCACAATAATTTGCAAATCTTGATTTTCCAGCGCCCCGCGTAAATTAATCGCCCCAGGATTGGAACAAACAAAAGTGATTTGCGGGGCAATTTCTAGTAAAGCTTTTAAAGTTGCAGCGCGGTTGGGGTTAATATGTCCCAAAATTACATAATCTAAATCTTCGAGATGGAAACGTTGTTGCAAAGCTTCTAAATAAATTTGCGTAAATGTTTCCCCTGGAGGATCGATTATGGCAGTTTTATCGCTTTCTATTAAATAAGAATTAGCAGTTGTACCCTTAGCGAGAGCATATTCAATTTCAAACCTGAGCCTTGACCAACTGCGCGATCGCACTATCTTTGTATTTGTAGCAATAGGCAAAACTTGAACGTCACGGGGTTTGTTTGTTGACATGGCTAAAACAATTTTAGATTTTGGATTGTTAATTAAACATTCTAATTATGGATATTAAATAGGGAAAGCTACACTGCACAAATACTTTATTGAGTGTTTTGGGATTTTGGATTATTAATCTAAAATCCCAAATCCAAAATTAATAATGGTTTCCGACTTTGCGGTGATGCACAGCAGTCAATGCTTCTGGCTTAGAAACTCGTCCGGCGTAGACAGTGCTGTATACTCCCCAATGGTCGCCGCAGTCCATTCTACTGACGACTTCGCACTCCATGTAGGCGAGAGCGTCGTTGAGGATAGGGGCATCATTTTCGGCTGGCTGGGTTCTCACACCTTCAAAGCGATCTGCGCCAGGGGTGAACCGTTTCAAAAAGTGCTTCATCAGTGGTTGGAAATTGCCTTCTTCTAAAACGTTGAGAACAAAGCGATCGCCTACTTGCATAAGTGATTCAATTGCTCGATCTTTGGCTACTGCAATGGAAAATCCCAAGGGTTTAAAGCTAGCTTGACTAACCCAGGAGGCTAACATCGCACTGGAGACATCGCCTTTTTTGGCAGTAATAATATACAATCCGCCGCTAAGTCTACCTAGTGCTTTATCTAAGTCTGCACCGAGAGATTTCATGGCTTTGATACTGCGATCGCGTGTTACCCATTGAGCTAAGTCTGTACCCGCTTCTTCACACAGCTTGTAAGTGTTTTCTGTGGGCGTTTGTTTAATCCGAATCGCTGGAAAAACTGTTGTCAAACCCAAGTTGCGGAATTTACTCAGCAACGGATCTATCGGCTCATCATTGCCACCGCCTGTTTCAAATACGCCGATAGCTTGCTTTTCTTTGGCAGATCCTAAAACTGTGCTGAGGGCAGCTTGGATGCTAGCAGCGCCAGAAGCTGGAGGTAGACCAACGATTAGTCCAGCACAACGGCTAACCAGCTCACGCAGTTCTTGTAAATCGACTTCAGATCCCAAATCGACAATTTCCACGGCAACACCAGTTTTAGCGATACCGTTGACAATTGCTTGCGCGAGGCGATCGCTATATCCGTATTCGGAAACGTAAAATATCCCAATTGCTGTTTCTGCCTTGGTTTGGGTTTGGCTCCAAGTGCGGTAACGTCCAGTTAGTTCCTCAACATTGTGAGATAATAATGGCCCGTGTCCTGTGGCAATCATCTCGATGGTTTTCAGTTCCGCCATCCGCTTCAGGGCAGACAAAACTGACCGGGCATTGGGACCCATCAAGCAATCGTAGTAGTAATGAAAGTCTTCTTCAATAGCTGCCAAGTCTTCATCAAAGGTGCTATCTGAGCAGTAGTGCAGCCCAAAGGCATCGCAAGTATAGAGAATTTTGGTTTTGTGGTCAAAGCTGAAAATGGTATCCGGCCAATGTAAATTTGGGGCAATCACGAATTCAAATTCGTGGCCATTTCCCAAATCTAAGCGATCGCCATTTTTTACAATCCGCCGTTTAAATGGCTGATGTACGAAATCTTCAAGAAACTGAATCGCCACCTTAGAACCGACAACGGTAATTTCTGGAGCCAGTTGCAGCAAATCTTTAACTAAACCGCTGTGGTCTGGCTCAGTGTGGCTGATAATTAAATAATCAATCTCTGTTGGGTTGATTAGACCAGTGAGCGTATCAAAGTATAGTTGACGAAACTTTTCATGGGAAGTATCAACTAAGGCAGTCTGCTCCCCACGGATGATAAACGAGTTATAAGTGGTACCGTTTTGTAGACCAAACTCAATATCGAAGCGATCGCGATCCCAGTCTAATGAGCGAATAGCCGTCGTATCTTGAGCTATTTCCACAGTCTGTATGGTGAGCCGTTTT
>JBBSCU010000398.1:0-3344 GCA_038249935.1 Chroococcales cyanobacterium | reverse complement strand
GGGCGAGTCCTCATCTTGCACCTCGACTGTTGGTCGCTTTTGGCAGCGATCGCCAGTCTTCAGTGGAAATTGCTGGGTACATACTAGCAGTCGTATGAAGATCAAGGATTTTATAGACAATGGGCGATCGCAGATCTCGTAGTTGGGTTAAAGTATGTAGCTTGCTTCCCGCAGGGTAACCCAATATCCATCAACGCTGGTGGCATCTATAGGTTGGATCTTCAAGCTTTAAGCGATCGCTCGAAAAAAGGAAGATGTAATCCAATGAAGTACCATTTGCTGTTAGGTTTCGAGGAATCAACTTAACTTACGGCAAGGGGCGATCGCAATCCCAACAGATATGATTGGAGGATTGCCCTTACCAAGCGATGAAGCGGCCCAACGACTCGGTTGAGCGGCTGTCAGCAACCTCTACAACATCACCAAGTTTTTCATGAGTCCGCTCCAACCGAGTTGTTATACAGCGACTATGCCAGCTTATCTGATTAGATGATTTTTTCGATAATGCCATTGATTTGATGCGCTAACTTCCAATGCTTCCTTTCATCTTTCCCTAACTTCTGAGACGCTTCTAAAATAGCCAATCTCAGCATATCGGAGGCTGAACCCAAATCATCCTTAATTACAAGTGCCTCTGATCTCGTTCCGCCTTTTGCTATAGCTAGTGCTGCATAACGTTTCACAACTTCTGAAGTGGAGTTCTGATAAATTGTAATGATATCTTTTATGTGATTCCAATCTCCTGATGTGCTAAAGACATATAACATCCACATTGCATAGTAAGCAGGCGGGGGATTCCGTTTACTAATTAATGGATTTAACAGTTTTTTTGCTATCTTTTTCTTTTCGGTTTTTGGAAGATTAGTAAAAGAAACAACATATTTAGCAATTTGCTCAGATAAGGGATAAAGAAGTTCAGCATTTTCAATAACCAAATCTAATACTTCATGCTTGAGCTTTTCTGGCACACCGGGAATACGAGGTAGTCTAGTCAAAACATAGTTGACAATTTCGTAATCTACTAGAGCTGTATCAGAGATAGACTTCCGAAGCATACTGCGAAGGTCAAAGCTTTGTAGCTGTTCCAAAACATTTTGAATCTCTTCCTCATCAAGCTCTTCTTCAATGTCACCTTCATCTTGATAACTAGTGTGAAACCTTTTCAACAAAGCAACAGCAGAGTCTCTATCTCTTAAATCCTCATCTGGCTTTGCAAGCACTTCTTTGATATATTTATATGTAGGTAATATTTTTGTCTTAGCTGACTGTAATGTTAGTCCATGGTTAGAGAATAGCCATTCTCCTAAGCGAAAAAGATTAGATTGAGTCTCATACTCTGACTTGCAGAATACATTGTAATCATATACCCAACGAACAAAATCCACATTATTTGAGTATAAATATGAGTCAACGTCAATCAATACAGCTTCCCCTAAAATCCTAGATGCATAAGGACCAACAGGAATACCGTAACTATTACGTTCCATTAAATTAGAAATTAATTTCTTTACTAAGACACGCGCTACGTCTATCCCACGCTGAGTTGTAGCAACTGTCTGAATTACATTTTCTAATCTATGCTGATAAATTCTTGGATAGAAATCGGCAATATCTGCAATTCCAATAAACTTGATGTTAGGTTTATGGGATTTCTTTTGTAATTGATCTAAATAGGAATCGTGTGTTCTTTGTGTATCATAAAGTCTATCTGCTCTTGATGTATCAACTCTATATGAGAATACTCGCTGAGCTTTTTTAGGGAGGCGCTGAGCTTCTATATCGTTTTTAACTATTAAAACTAATGCGGTATAAACAATTAAGTCTTGAGGGTATAGAAGATGAACAATTCGTATGTTTGCTCTACTCTTTGGAGCAAATACCTTCATAGGTTTGTAGGGTTCATAAGTGTCTAGATCTAGCTCCTTGATATAATCTTTTACGTCTTTCCACTTGTTTTGTATATCCACCCATTCGATGGGTTCAGGTAACATTGCACTATATCCATGATGATTTATCGCTTCAAAAGCATGTTCTAATTCTTGCTCGGACAACTTAAACACTCAACTACATCCCTTGTTATAAAGTTTTGGCTGAATTATACATTGTGTTAATCATAGTCAACATAAGCTTGAACAGCCATATATTTGAGCACCATGAATAATCAATATTGAAAAATAACCTCCTTGGCTTTACTTCCAAAGGATTGTCTCATCGACAATCTTAGGCAAGCCTAACATTGAAAATCATCAGGTAAGATTCGGCTGCACCTCCCCCAGGGACTGCGCGGCATAACAACTTATTAGGCGGAAACTTTCTGATATCACCCCTAAACTGGGTGGATCTGAGGAAAGTTTCTTGCGATCCACCCATTCGAGGTGGATCGCAAGAAACTCTCTGCTATGGTATGCGCTTTCTAGTGGGTAAGAGAAATATTATCGTATTTCTTTATTTGTAATCCACATTTGCCGATGCTGATCGTGGGGGTTAGGGGTGTCTACCTGTCTTGTCGGCGATCGCCCTCAACAATCAGCCCATATCACTGATTGACAAGGACACGAGTATGCCCGTATCCTTGCTGGTTAAGGTTGTCAAACGACTACGGAGTCGCGCAGCCCGTTTCGCTCCAAAAAACTAGCACCGCTCAATGCTGTATCCACCAACATTGAGCGGCTAACCCCCAGCTGTAACGGCAGTATGGAGGCTAATTGGGAATGATAGCATTCTCTAGCCACCCTACTTTCCTATGGAAACGGGGTGGCTAGGTTTTTGGGGTTTTCTTCCCACGTCTCTATGCAGGAGAACCTCGATGATTGACCTATTTGACCCGCTCACAGCGCGCACTTTTTTGACCGATGGCGAGGGTGATGAAATTCGCCCCCTGCCGCTAATTTTGCCGCTCTACTTTCAACCCCTGGCACCTGGCCAAGAGCAAATGCGAATCTTGCTGATTAGCAGCCCCACCTGGGTCACCGAAACCATTCACGACCTGCACGCACGCGGATTTGCCAACACCACCGATTGGAGCAGCAAGCTGCCCGGTGCCAACCCTGGCGAAGTCGTGAGCATTCTCGCCCGACGGCGATCGCGCTCGTAGGCACGTACAGCTCGCTTTACTACCCAGATCTCCGACTGCTTGGAGGCGTCGGAGATCTCAGGCAGTCGGAGATCTCAGGCGATCGCCCAAATGGATAGAATCCTGGCCAGCTAAACCTCGTCTAACTTGAAACCCAGAGTTTCCCTCACCCTTTTCATATATGCCGAAGGCTTTAAGCCCTCTCCCTGGGGAGAGGGACTTTGAAAGCTTTTCCGGCTCCCCTCGCCCTTTGGGAGAGGGGCTGGGGGTG
>JBBSCU010000397.1:0-3384 GCA_038249935.1 Chroococcales cyanobacterium | reverse complement strand
GAGAAGCATTACCATTACATAGACAATGGATTGATGAGTTTAATTTGAGAAATCCTAAATACTTAGAGATGTTGGGGAGTGCGATCGCTAAAAAAGATAACACTAATCATGCTGAAATAACGGCATTAACACAACACATTAGCTGGTGGTTTCGCAAGATAGGATTGGATTTTAAACCCTATGATTTACGTCACGCTTGGGCAATTCGGGCGCATATTTTGGGGATACCAATTAAAGCTGCTGCGGATAATTTGGGGCATAGTGTGCAAGTTCATACGCAAACTTATCAGCGTTGGTTCTCGCTGGATATGCGGAAATTGGCGATTAATCAAGCGTTGAGTAAAAGGGATGAAGTTGAGTTGATTAGGGAGGAGAATGCAAAGTTGAGGATGGAAAATGATAAATTGAGATTGGAGATTGAGAAGTTGAAAATGGAAATGGTTTATAAACAAAGTTAAATTTGCTGATAAATCATATCAAATTTATATAATTTGTTATGATTTATGATAGAAAAATCATCGTTAGTGACTAAAGTCATACAGGGATTATAATTTCATTGCCGGATTATTGCGAAAGTTTAAATTAAGCAAGGAGTATAACTTATGCAAATTATCATTGAACTCCCCGATGATATAGGCAATCAATTACAAGTGCAACCCACCAACATTTCCCGCAGAGTTTTGGAACTTATTGCAGCTGATAGTTATCGTCAAAGTCGCATTGGAGCCGCCGAAGTCCACCGAATGCTGAACTTATCTTCCAGATGGGAAACATATCAATTTCTCAAACGCGAACAAGCTTACTTACCTTACACTGAAGAAGACTTAGAAGAAGATGTTCAAGCGATTCGTAACCTACTAGCTACTGAATGATTATTATCTCCAACACTTCTCCAATTAACTACCTAATTTTGATTGGGCAAATCAATCTTTTACCTCAACTATTTCAGCAAATTATCATCCCTCAAGCAGTTTACACTGAGTTATCAGATAGACTTGCTCCACCACCTGTCCAAGCCTGGATTGCAGCACCACCTAACTGGCTAAAAATTCAACCAGTTAGCCAAACTACGGATGCGATGTCTACGACGGGCTACGCCTACGCAAATTTGCTCGATCCTGGTGAATCTGAGGCTATTCTGTTAGCCCAAGAACTTAATGCAGACTTACTTATATTAGACGACATGAAAGCAAGACGCATTGCCAAAGATAGAGGCTTAGTTATCACAGGTATTCTGGGAATTTTGGATCAGGTAACAACGATGAAACTCATCAATTTACCTGTTACTATCGAAAGTCTTAAAAACACATCTTTCTGGGCATCTGATAGTTTGTTTCAAAAGTTGTTAGAGAAGTATTCTTAAATGGTAATCGACCACGGGCGATCGCGCAGTGGAAATATTAGCATTACAGATGCGACAATATAAGCTAGGAGGTCAGTTTATGGAAAGTATTAAAATTAGGGTTCTTGCGTTACTTTTATGGAGAATTAATACTAAAGTACCAATTTAATAAACTGCGTAGTCGAAAATTGCTAAAGTTACGAAAGCCATATCCAAGTCTTTTAATTAACTTAAGTTTATTATTAATTCCTTCCACAGTACCATTGGTAGTTCTCCCATCAAAATAACCAACAACTTCACCAAACCATCTAACCATTGTACCTATACTTTTTGGAAAATATGAAAGTGCATCATGCATCCAATCTAATAAGTTAATTACGCTGTCTCGCCAAAATTTAGTTGATTCAAATATATCTCTGAAGTCTTCTTTTAGCTGATGCATTTTAGCAAGAATTGGTGAAACTTCTTGGGCAGATTTTAACTTTTCCCTTTGCAAGTCATTTGAAGAATCTTCATTTTTAATGAAGCTGTATTTGCTTTTATTTAATCCCTCTAATATTCTGTCTTTTTCTGATTTGTCTTCTAGTGACATTGCCGCTTTCTTTTCAGATTTACGCATAGCATCTAATTCATCATTTACTTGTTTCATCACATGAAATCTATCAGCAGTTATGTTAGCATTGGGCATTAATTCTTCTACTAAAATTTTATAAGGAGACCAGAGATCAATACTGACTTCTTCGATTTTCTCAAGCACCTGAATACCCCAGCCCACAAGAACTTCACGTATTTCTGACCTCCGTCTTGACTTGACTATTTCAATGGGTTTATGAGTGTCTAAATCTACTATTACTGCTAAATAATTTCCTTGACCTTTAACCAAAGCTATTTCATCTATCCCTAATCTTTTTACTTGACTTAAATTTATATTTAATATTTGCGATATTTGACCTTTTAACATTGATTCAACTTCTTCATCACCCTCTGGGTTCGGCAGTTGCTTTCCGACGCAAGGCGACAGGAACGCACTGCCTCACTTAAGTCATTCCTTTCAGCTACGCTATGAATGTTGCTATCTAATACTTGTTGTACTATGTTAATAGCTAATCTTTTAGTATATCCTTTACTTTTATTTACAAAATCCAGCTTCTCACTAAAGACTTTTTTACAATTGTTACATTTGAATTGGCGACGATTTACTTTCAATAATACTGTTTTTTCACTCCAAGATAAATCATGAATTATCCGCCAATGATTTTGATGTATACCGCGAGTAATTTGTTGGCACAAGGGACAATTAGAAGAATTGACAGATTTTTCTATTGTTACAAGTATTCCCATGCCTTCAATTTCCTGCCAATCTAACACTTTCATATCAGGAAGATTCAAGATTTGCTCTACAGGAATTTTCATGGCGATGCCTAAAAATTTTACATTTTATAAATAGGATTATATCATTTCTCATATTTGGTGATGATGGAATTCTGAAAATCCAGCTTCCGCCTGAAATTGCCAACCAAGAATTAGATGTAGTAATTGTCTTTCAAGCTGTGATACAAAAATCTTCACAGTCTTCAACCGACATGAGCAGCTTATAAATGGTAAGCGTTCAGGGGGTGTAAAGAAGGCAAAAAACAACCCCCAAAATCAAGCAATAAAATTAAGCAGCTTTCAACAAGTCAGAATCATCAGAAGAAGAAGTAGTAGCTTCTGGAAGTAAAGAAGGAAGAGTTTGACCACCACGAGCAGCAACAACAGCCTGAGTCATAAACTCCAAAACATTACGCTTTTGAGACTTGAGTGTTGTTACCACAATTAACATTTGTGGCTTTTTTCCAAATCCCGGTGGGTCACTTGAGGGTGGTGATGATGAGTTTTCTGGTGTCCGATTTATTTTTTTGGTGGAGCTGTTCTTGAACTGTCAGGACTTCTGTCAGTTTCTTTTCCTGTTGTTTTATTTTCTGCGCCATTTCCTCCACCAGTTTTTTGACGCTGGTTGGAGTTTTTCCCCAATCTTCCGGGGGTATTTGCTCTAAATGACT
>JBBSCU010000396.1:0-3385 GCA_038249935.1 Chroococcales cyanobacterium | reverse complement strand
CATCAAGGCGTTGCTATCCATCAGCGATCGCAAATTGTCATAAAATCCATTATCGAATTTATCGGGATATTTCAAAAGGCTTTCAAAATCATCCAGACAGAGGACGGGTAGCTTTCCTTGCTGTTTCCATTCCTTAACCGCATCTGAAAATGCTTGACGATTCAGCGGTTTACTCTTCCAAGGATTTTGCAGTTTTAATTGCCATAACGGAACTTGACTCAGTAAACCTTCAGCTACAGCCTCATAGAAATCCGTTTCAGTTTGGCAATCTACACCCCGTAACGCTAGATAAATCACCACATAACGACTGGTGTTGTCTAATACTCGCTCCTCCCAAGTCAGAACGAAATAATGCAGCAACGAAGATTTACCAATGTGCTTCTCACCAACTATATTGATACTTGTAGGCTGAACGCCCTTCATCCGAGATGCGATCGCATTTAGTTCATCTTTACGACCGACAAATCGTGAGATGTCCTCGATCTTCCCTTTAGCGTCAGAAAAAGGGTTAGTAGTCATTACTTATAAAGTTTAATCACATAAATTTATGCGTTAATGCTTACGATAATAAACCGAAAAGCTGCCAGAGCAATTTATTTATTGGATAGACCTTAAAAACAATGAGGCGAATCTAATTCAATACCGTTCAGTAGAAAGGAACTTTCAACAAATAAATTATCCGATCTTGTGGGGCGGACATCTTGCCCGCCCTTGGCTAAGTTTCTACATAGCACCAAAAGACTCATGATTCAAAAACGTCACAGCCTAGTCAAACGACTATAAATCCGTGACGGATGATCTAGAATCCAAAATTATTAAACTCCCCAGGCCGGATTCGAACCAGCGACCAATCGATTAACAGTCGATCGCTCTACCACTGAGCTACTGAGGATCACCCACGATTTATAATAGTAAAGCTAAAAATAGGATTTGGCAAGTACTTTCGCCAATATTTTTTTTAGATGCTTAATTTGCTTAATTTATAGATAGAATTTTTGCAGTCAAAACCCATTCAGGAACTTAAGCAGAGACTTCTGAACTAAAATCTACTGTAATCCCATTCGTAATTCAGCCAGACGTTGCCGCGCCTTAGGATCAATGGCATTAGCTAAAAACCTACTCTTAGATTGTTTGCGCGTATGATACTTCTGTCGCATCCGACAGACCGTAGCTTCCACTTCGCCGCAGAGTTGTTGTGCCGACAACCATTCAGCCCCATACCCCTGTATCATCAACTGCTGTGCCCGGTCTGATGTTGCAACAATCACACGAGAAATCAAAGACTGGGCTATTTGTTGGCGAAAAGACGCACAAGATTTTTCAATGTAAGTATCTGCTGTTTGCCCAAAATCAGTGTAATAAACAGATAAAAGCTCATTAATTATCTCTTTATTGCTAGAAGTGTTTTGATATTGGGCATCAAAAACTATTTGAGTTGCATAACCTTGAAACGCACTATAACCAGTCATCGCTTCCACAAGTTCGCCCCGTGCTGCTTCTAGTCCAGCGCTATCACGGGTTTTTTTAAGGCAAGGCCAAGCGCCTATGATGTTGTAGCCATCCACTAATAAAAGGGCTTGGAATAAGGAAGGAGACATGGTTTTTAATCACAATTTTCTAGAGTTAACAAAATTCATTCATAAGTTTTATAATAATTGATGCATTATGTGTAACATAATATTACACATAATAAAAAATACGGCAGCCTCACAAAACCCACCTTAGGATAAACAAACGCACTAATTTAAAACGCGCCTTTGTTAAAGAGGCGCGTTGTAGTACTTTATTTAATAGTGTCGAGTTAAAAGTCACCCAACTTCAGTCCTGAGTACTTTACACTTCACTCACTACTCATGACTCATCACTTAATCAAGAGGCTTCGCTGTTTACCTCCATCAGACGTTGTTTAAGGCGCTGGGCTTCACCCCTATCCACAAGGGAACCTTTTTCTAGTAAGAAAGCACCGTCACAGTAATTTAACTCGTCTAATCGATGCGTTACCCATAGGGCTGTAATACCTCGACTTTTGACGAGGCGGCGGACACCAACAACTAAATCCAGCTGACTATCTGGATCTAGTAAGGCAGTGGGTTCATCTAATAATAAAACTTCACAGCGACGGGCGATCGCACCAGCGATCGCCACTCGTTGTTTTTGTCCCCCAGAGAGCGCATATATCGGACGTCGTTGGAGGTTAAGCAAATTCACCGCCCCTAGAGCCTCCTCAACCCTGGCTCTAGTGGCAGCAGGTGGCAACTTCTCTTCCACCAATCCAAAAGCCACATCAGCACCAACCGTTGGCATTACTAGTTGATGATCCGGATTTTGGAAGACAAAGCCAACGGGGTGCAAAACCCGAATTTCCCCAGACTCAGGCGCTAATAGTCCCGCCAGCAGTCTAAGTAACGTTGATTTACCGCTGCCATTTGTACCCAAAAGCATCCAAAACTCACCCTTGGGTACTTCTAAAGAGCAAGATTTGATAACTTTCTCTCCCTTAGGCCAACTGAAATTTAAATCCTTGACCTCAATGCCCACTTGAGCCATTTTTAAACCTTGGTTACTCAGCAGCTACAGCGAAAAAGCCCGGTGGTCTGCCACCACCGGGGGTTGTACCATCTTTCTGAAAAATCTGCACCCCAGAAATTTCACTAGCGCGGACAGCAATTTTTTTCTCCGTCTTACCTTCGCACTTGAGTTCCACAATGTCAGGGTTCCCAGAGCGTATTGCTGCCAAAATTAGCTGATAGACAGCCTCAGCATCCTCTGCTGACTTACGTTGTACTGAGATCGGAAAAGCAGTGTTTCTGATACTTAAGTCGATGGTAAACATTTAGCACTAATCAAATTTAACTGTAGGACTTATTTTAGCGTCAGCTGACTGATTCTAGGGAAAACGGCATTGGGTATTGGTTGTTAATTCTTCTCCTGCCCCTATACCCCTTTTCTTATTTATTTGACCTTATTTGGATTAAAAATTAATTTTTATTACAAATCCCCTAGAAAAATTAGCGATTTGCACCTACTATGATTAAAGGTCTGTAAAAAATTGTAAACTAGATTAACAATCTGTTTAACATTCTGCTTATAGAAGGCTTTTGAACAGCCGTCCATAACACAGATACAACCTGTACTTATAAACATTTGGAGATTTGCTCTCATGACCATCGCAGTTGGACGTGCGCCCAGTAGAGGGTGGTTTGACGTTCTAGACGACTGGCTCAAGCGCGATCGCTTCGTATTTGTAGGTTGGTCAGGGATACTATTGTTCCCCTGCGCCTTCCTAGCACTAGGCGGTTGGTTGACCGGCACCACCTTCGTCACCTCTTGGTACACTCATGGATTAGCCTCCTCCTACCTAGAAGGCTGTAACTTCCTGACAGTG
>JBBSCU010000395.1:0-3402 GCA_038249935.1 Chroococcales cyanobacterium | reverse complement strand
TACTATTCATCGTTTGGCAACTCGTATCAATAAAAATAGACCTATTCCCAAAAAAAGAAAGTTGGGCAACCAAGCGCCCATCCAGGGAGAGAGGACTCCGGCTTGCGCGATCGCACCACTAATAAAGAAAATTAAGTAATAGGAAAAAATTACTACGACACTAATCCCAAAACTAGTACCTCTTCCAGTTCGCTGGGGTATGCTTCCCATCACTGCACCTACCAAACCAAAAACTACACATACAAAAGGTAAGGAGATTTTTTGTTGAATCCGCACTTGCAGTTTACGAATTTTTTGGCGATCGCCACCCAGATATTCCACTTCTAGTTGGTCTAGTGCTTCAGAAATATTCATCTCACCATAGTCCCGGCTTTTTTCTGCCAGACTTAATGGTGTGCGTGGTAGTTGCAGTTGTTGATGTTCAAATCTGACGATGTTACGATAAGAGCGATCGGCAGCGACAAAATAGATCGTGCCGTTGTAAAAATCCCAGATATTTTGAGAAGGATTCCACTGAGCGGATTCTGATACCAAAATTTGATTCAGACCTTTTGTTGAGCGATCTATAATTGTCAAACCTTTCATCCGCTTACCATCAAACTGGTCGGCGTAAAACAAGCGTGTTAATATCCTATTCTTAGAACCATCCGGCTGGGTAACATCCTGGTATTCAGGATAAAAAATATTTTGCTGTTTAAAAACTGGCTTGTCTGATTTGAGCGCTTTCTCCAGAGTCATGGCCGCTTGATAATTTGCGGCTGGTGCAATTTGTTCGTTAAATATAAATGTCATTCCTGTAACCACAAGACTTAACATCACAGCAGTTAGCACCATGCGATAGACACTGACCCCACAACCACGCAGGGCAATTAGTTCGCTGTCGCTAGAAAGACGACTGTAGGTCATCAAAGTAGCCAGCAGCGTAGACATGGGGAAGGCTAAAACGATAAAGTTGGGAAATTTTAATAAAAAAACTTGAATAGCAATGTCTATGGGTAGCCCAGATTCTACGATTTTTCTGACGAGATCAAATACAGCATCAATGGTAACGCCAAGTGATGAAAAAGCTCCGACACCAAAGAAAAACGGCGCTAACAATTCGCTGGCAAGGTAGCGATCCATGATCGTAAAAGGCAGCAGCGAATGGAGATTGTAGAAAGACGCGAACTTCTTTGATATCATAAGCAACTTGAAAAGTTAAATATTGGCAACCTTGGCAAAACGAAGCAGACAGCAGGAGGTAGCCGCCAGGGATAAAACAGTCTTTATATCCTGTGAAATTATTAATTAAATACAGCAGTTTGCGACTAAATGAAGTATGGGAACTCAACCTGAAAGCTAGATATAAAGCTTTTTTCACTCCTGACTCCTGAATTCTGACTCCTGAATTCTGACTCCTGAATTCTGTTGTAATTGTTAATTTAGACTTGAAAATTATCCCCTAAATAATATTGCCGTACAAGGGGATTACTGTATAGTTCGTCAGCAGCGCCAAAAGCGAGAATTTGTCCCTCGCGCATGATGTAGGCGCGATCAGTGATGGCGAGGGTTTCGCGGACATTGTGATCTGTAATTAATATTCCCATGCCGCGATCGCGCAGTTGTGCCACAATTTGCTGAATCTCTGAAACTGCTATGGGGTCAACTCCAGCAAATGGTTCATCCAAAAGTAAAAATTTTGGCCCTTCTTGTCCAGCAGCTAAACACCTTGCTAATTCTGTCCGCCGTCGTTCACCACCAGAAAGTTGAATTCCTTTGCTATTGGCTAATTTTTCCAACCGAAACTCCCGTAGTAAAGTTTGGAGTCGTCTTGACCACTCCCATCGTGGCACATTAGTTTGCTCTAGCACTAATAGAATATTATCCTGTACCGAGAGTTGGCGAAAAACACTTGGTTCTTGTGCTAAATAGCCAATACCCAATCGCGCCCTTTCGTGCATTGGCATTCCCGTAACGTCTAAATTACCTAGCCAGACCTTTCCTAGATTGGGTTTTTCTAAACCTGTGGCAATGTAAAAGGTCGTCGTTTTACCAGCCCCATTGGGGCCTAGTAAACCAACGATTTCGCCCTGAGCAACAGAAAGATTGACACGATTGACAATTACTCGCTTGCCGTAAGATTTGTGAATATTCTCTAAAACAATTTTCATTGTTCGCGCCCTTTCTTGATGGTAGATGCTAATTAGAACGCTTGAATGCTGGCGGCTGTGGAGCAGGTGTTGCAGCTTGTCCATCATTATCTGATTCCTGCACCATGTAGATAGACTCTACCTGACGGTTGGATTGGGGTAAAGCGAGAAATCGCCCTTCATCAATTAAATAAGTTACCTTCTCCGCCCGGATACTGTTACCACCCTGTTGCAAAATGTAGACATTGCCACTGAAATCAATTCGGCGTTCTTTACTAAAGTACTGTGCTTGGGCAGATGTTGCCTGAATCTGGCGAGCCGGATATGACATTTGCACATTACCGCGAGCGGTGATTACTTGATTTTTAGCGTCATATTCTTGCACATCAGCGCGGATAGTGAGGGGGCGATTTCCTCCAGATGTTTGTGCAGTAGCGGTTTGTAGTTGGGTAGGGAAGACAGAAGCGCCCAATAGTGCAACTGGCAGCATTAAAGCTAATCCAAAGCGACGCATCTGTGATATTGGCAATTGATAGCAGGACATCATAGCAATTTTGGATTCAGGATTTCAGCTTGTATTCTAATTATCTCAAGTACTTTATCCAGATATGAAATATCCAATCTGGAGTGATTTATGATAACTACTAGCTCAAATAGTGACGCTACCCGCAACCTCAAGGTTTCAGGTAATTGGGATGAAATGCACGGCGTTGGTGATTGCGGTAGGAATTAACTTGAAAGTTTCTGCACTCTGTCTGCCAACACCCAAGCCAAAATACCTTGTTTAAAATGATTTACTGCCGTCCATAGCCACCTAACAGTTTTTTTGAGTCAACAAAAGTTTCTAATTCATCCAACTTCTCCAACTTCGGGGATTTTTTCAATTGGTGGTGCATCTGGCAAGCTTTAGAGGTTGTTTGAAAAGTCCTATTGTAGGTAGCAAAACGTTCTAGATCCCCCTAAATCCATGCCACTTTCTCTACTTGGGGTCTCTCCAAGAAGAGCAAGTGGCTCCCCGATAAATTGGGGGACTTTGATTCCGGTTCCCCCCTTTTTTAAGCTACCGTGTACATACAAATTTTTTAGAGTTACTGCGTAACGTCGGGTAAGTTAATTGTTGCAAGTCGATGCAACTAAGGTGCGAGTCGATACAACTAAGGTGCGAGTCGATGCAACTACGGTGCGGGTCGATGCAACTAAGGTGCGGGTCGATGCAACTAAGGTGCGGGTCGATGCAACTAAGGTGCGGGTCGATGCAACTAAGGTGCGAGTC
>JBBSCU010000394.1:0-3418 GCA_038249935.1 Chroococcales cyanobacterium | reverse complement strand
TATGTGATCCCCCTAGCTCGATGAAAAATACGACTAGGGGGATCTTGTTTTTAGGTATTGGATTAACAATAAAGGCAGAGGACAGGAGGGATTTATCCCAATATCAGCAATTCTCAATTTAGGAAAACTTCCCCAAAGTGCGTTCACGGAGTGACTCTGAAAGAGTATCGCCCCTTATCCGTCACCATCCAAAATGCTGCTGATATATTGTGTTGCGTATAGAATTCGCACAACCTCAATGGCATCCTCCCATACAAGGGACTTCCAAATAAAAAAATAATCAATTGCTTTGGTGAACTCCCTAAAATGCGATCGCCCATCGCACAATATTTGTCATAATTAGAGATATCTTTCTAAATCTGATAACAATGTCTTATTTGTGTCAGCAGATTTTACAAACTGTAGAAGCATTATCGGTACAAGAGCAGCAACAGGTTTTAGATTTTGTAGAGTTTCTCTGGGCAAAACATCAGCAGCCAAAAACTTTAGATAAAAAAGCACGGGGACGGAAAATGGCTGAGATTTTAGAAAAAATCACTATGAATCAAGATATAACTGATGTTAATCCGGTTACGTGGCAACAGGAAATCCGCCAAGATCGGTTACTTCCTGAAAGGTAAAATATGCTACTTGATAGCAATATAATTATCTATTCTGCTCAAATAGAACATAACAAGCTAAGAGAGTTAATCGCTGAATATGCACCTGCGGTATCCGCACTCAGTTACCTGGAAGTTTTAGGCTATCATCAATTAAATGATGCTCAACGTCAGTATTTTGAAGATTTCTTTCAAGTTTCTCAAGTTTTACCAATATCTCAGGATGTGTTAAAGCAAGCAGTAATGCTCAGACAACAAAAACGAATGACTTTAGGTGATGGGATTATTGCTAGTACTGCTTTAGTTTATGGACTAACTTTGATCACAAGAAATACAGATGATTTCTCTTGGATCACTCAACTGAGATTGTGGAATCCATTTGATTCTGACAAACCGATTTAAGAGTCTTCAACGCCGTAATATTTTTGGTTGATTGGTCAAAGGCGATGATCGCCCTTTCTAAAAGTTGTTCTCAGTATACCAATCGCCTGTGATGTTTCCCCAAAGTGCGATCGCGGAGTGACTCTGAAAGAGTATCGCCTTTAACGTTTCCCAAAAGTACGAAGGCTAAAATCTTTTGTCTCCCTTCCCCTTTTCCCCACCACTACTTTATTTTTGCCTACAGGCTTTGTTAATTTAATATTCTACGTTCCTGTTTATCCTTTAGACATCACTCTAGAATATCGACAATAAAAAATTAATCAAAAATAGACATCACATTAATACTAAATACTCTAAACATAGGCTTTGTTTTTTTCTCAGTTGTCATAAATTCCTCTGCACCAACTGACAACGCCGCAGCTACATGAAGTGCGTCCATAGCTGCTAAACCATACTGACAAGCAATGTGATAAGCATCTTGTATTACTTTTTCTATATCGTTATTCCAGTAAGTGACCGCACTAAAGAATGATTCGTAAAATTCAGCTTCTGCTGTTTTTCGATTGTAAATTGCTTTAGGCATTACCTCCATTTTAATAAATTTGCTCGAAGCAAATTCACGGTTTGAATCTGCTAAAATTTCCAGAGCTTTCTCTGAATCTTCTCCCACACCACGCGCCGCAGTTACCAATACTCCAGAATCAATAAAAGTGATTTTCATGCGTCAGTTTCCTGTAATCCCCCGCGACGACTAGCAATTTCTTTTTCTATTTCATCTCGACTTAATAAAGGTTCACCAGAAGCAACTATCCTAGAGCGAATTTGGCGTAAACGTTCTCCCAAAGGAGTTTTGTTTCCAGAGGTTTTCAAGCGAAGAAATTCGACAAAATCTAAAACTTCTTCCTGTTTGTCTTGTGGAAGGGAACGCCACTTAGTTAATAACTCTTGTTCTGCACTCATTTTGACTACCTACATCTAATAATTTAGTAAAGTCAATAGCCACAACATCCTCCTCAACCACAAACAACACTCGATATTGTCTACGTTTGCCGACGAAGAGTTGACGAATTTCTCGCCCAATTGCAGGTGCTTCGGGTGCTATTGGGCATCGTTTGGGAAACAGTTGCAGGGAGGCAATCTCATCTTGCAGGTCGTAATACCATTGATTAGCAGTTTCAGCATCAATGTTGTCACACATCCAACGATAAGTGTTTTCTATATCTTGAAACGCAGTTGGCTGGAGTAAAACCTGATAAGTCATGGGCGAGGGGGAATCTGGAGTCGATGACGCAGTTCTTCTAAGGCTTGAGTAGCGGGAAGTCCTTCACCGCGATCAAACTCGGCTAATCCCTGCCGAATACTGATGATGGTTTCCAAGGTTTCAAGTTCAAGTTCAGCAGATTGAATCGGATGCGCTTTGAGGAATTGCAAAAATTGCAGCATCGGCAGCAATAGTTCATCGGACGTGTTTGCTAATTCCTGGAATAAGAGTTCGCGTGTCGTCATGATGCGATCGCCCTTTCTAAAAGTTGTTCTCAGTATACCAATCGCCCCTGATGTTTGCCCAAAGTGCGATCGCGGAGTGACTCTGAAAGAGTATCGCCTTTAAAGTTTCCCCATTAAAGAGCCTAACTTTAATTTAACCTTGGTGATGAATGTTCGGAAGTTCGCAAAACTTGTTGATTAAAGGCGTTGATTAAAGGAGTAATATCCTCAGACCAGTTACTACCGTTTAGAAAGATTTGAACAGGTTCCTGGCTGACTAGGTTGCTAATGCCAATTACACTTGTACTTCCTTGGTTGCCGTTACCAAAGTATATATAGCGACTACCTGCTCTACAGAGATTCCCGAATTATCCGCAGCCTGAATTGTAACGGCTCTAACCAAAACATCCATCGCCAAGTTATTCTCAAGATTATGAGCGTAAATTAAGGTTAAGTCCTCGGTTATCGACTCGCATCTTTGTTGCATCGACTCGCACCTTTGTTGCATCGACTCGCATCTTTGTTGCATCGACTCGCACCTTTGTTGCATCGACTCGCACCTTTGTTGCATCGACTCGCATCTTTGTTGCATCGACTCGCACCTTTGTTGCATCGACCTGCAAAAAATAACTTACCCGACGTTATGCAGTAACTCTAAAAGATTTGTGTGTACACCGTAGCCTTCTTAATGGGGGTTAGGGGGATCAATCAAGTGCCTAAAACCACAGCCAAAAACTTTTCAAACATCCTCTTACGCAAGTCCTAAATATAGGAATCCCTCCTTCCTCTTTCATCGCCACCCTAAAAAGCGCAATCCAGGGACAATTAGGTAGTAACTCACTCCTAACCAGAAGCTGATAAAGAAGCCTACAGAACCAAAAAAAATCAGAGGTAAATATAACTCTGACCAGGCTGGTTGACTAGAAAATTGGAAGATAGGTGGTGCTAACCTC
>JBBSCU010000393.1:0-3470 GCA_038249935.1 Chroococcales cyanobacterium | reverse complement strand
TAAGTCACTGGCAACTAAAATTTCCTCAGATGAATAGTTGGGAGGTTGACAAGTTTCACTGAGCAAATCCGCCTGAATACAATGAAATTCGTCTGGCAAACCTGATTCCCCGACTAATTCGCTAGGTAAATCATACATCGTCGGCATGGTTTCTTGGGGCGGACGGGGCGGAATTGGTTGATACATGACTACTTACTGCCTTTGTTGATTTAATTTTAAGCTGTTAGGCCAGGAGTTTGGAGTCAGGAGTTGGGAATTTTTTCCCGCATCTCCTCTGAATTTATGAGAGCAGAGTCACGGATTCCGCTAAACTGAGACTTGGTTTATCTGAAAATTAGGCATGGAAATCGGACAAAAGGTTAAAATCTTTCGCTTGCGCGATCGCGTTTCTGCCCCTGTTGTGAAAAAGCTGGGACAAGTGGGTATTATCCAAGGCTACAAACTGACCGATGGTGGTGGTGTTGGTGTAGTGGTGCTGTTTGACGACAATTCTTCCACTTGGTTTTTTGAAGATGAAATCAAAGCTGTGTAGTAGAAAGAACTCAAATCGAAGTTTTTTTTAGTATCTGAAGTTGAAAGCACAAGTTGAGAGTCTTTATTGAGTGCTAAGTTGGAGTTGAAAACACCGGCGGTGAAAATAGGAATCAAGTAATGACTCTAATATTGACATTTTTGGGCAAAGGCGGCATCGCTCGTACCAAAATTGCGATCGCCGCCGCCAAATTATTGGCAAGTCAAGGCAAGCGCGTACTCCTAGCAGGACATCCAGAACCAACATTGTCAATCCTGCTGGGTATTCCCATTGCTGCCGAACCCCAGGAAATTGCTCCCAATTTGCAAGCAGTCCAGTTTCAAGCATCTGTACTGCTGGAGGGCACCTGGGACGAAGCGAAGAAACTTGAGGCGCAATACCTCCGCACACCCATCTTCAAAGACGTTTATGGTCAAGAACTGGTAGTATTACCAGGAATGGACACCGCCCTTGCCCTAAATGCGATCCGCGAATATGATGCCAGTGGCAAATATGATGCGATCGTCTACGATGGCACAGGTGACTCTTTAACATTGCGAATGTTGGGTTTGCCAGAGTCTCTGAGTTGGTATGTCCGGCGATTTCGGCAATTGTTTGTCAACTCCGACTTGGGGAAGACAATTACGGAATCGCCTTTAATTCAACCGCTAATTAGCAGCTTTTTCAATATCAACTGGACAACAGATAACTTTGCAAGTCCCACTAATCAAGTTAATAATTTCTTAGAAAAGGGGAGAGATGCTCTTGCTGATCCCAAGCGTCTAGCTGCTTTCTTAGTAACAACATCAGACCCCATTGAGGTGGCAAATGCCCGTTATTTATGGGGTAGCGCTCAACAAATCGGTTTAACTGTTGGGGGTGTTCTCCTTGTGTCTACTGAGACAAATATCAATCTATCAGAGGAATTTACACCCATACCTGTGAGCGTCATTCCCGACTCGCAAACAGGTGACTGGCAACCATTGATAGATGCCCTACCCAACTTTGAAGTACAAGCTTTACAGGCTCCCAAACCAATTGAGATAGATGTCCACAATCGTCAAGTACGCCTATTCTTGCCAAGTTTTGACAAAAAGCAGGTCAAACTTACTCAATATGGGCCAGAAGTCACTGTGGAAGCAGGAGATCAACGACGGAATATTGCCTTACCCCCGGCTTTGAGTGGCAGGGCGGTTGCTGGAGCAAAGTTTCAGAATAATTATTTGATAATTTCGTTTTAAGTTATGGGAGTCGGGAAGAAACTTAATCACCCATGCCCATGCTCAATACCTTATTAATAAGTAAAAATTATGTCAGAATCAACTCCCATTACCCCAGATCCGAACCCATCTGAGGCATTAGAGTCAGTGGTAAATAATCCCAACGATCAAGCGATCGCGCAGCCAACGCCAGGAGCGAAAACTAGGCAGTTGTTGGGGATGAAAGGTGCAGCATCTGGGGAAACTTCCATTTGGAAAATTCGTTTGCAGCTAATGAAGCCCATCACCTGGATTCCCCTGATTTGGGGCGTAGTCTGTGGTGCGGCTTCTTCGGGTAACTATACTTGGACACTGGAAAATGTGTTGAAGGTAGCAACCTGTATGTTACTGGCTGGCCCATTGATGACAGGTTACACCCAAATCCTCAATGATTACTACGATCGCGAAATCGATGCGATCAATGAACCCTATCGCCCCATTCCCTCTGGAGCAATTGCTCTACCCCAGGTAATTATTCAGATTTGGGTATTACTGATTGCTGGTATTGCTCTGGCATTTGTGTTAGATGTGTGGGTTGGTAATGAATTTCCCACAATCACAGCGATCGCGATTATCGGTTCTTTCATCGCCTACATTTATTCTGCACCTCCCCTGAAACTCAAACAAAATGGCTGGTTAGGTAGCTACGCCTTGGGTGCAAGCTATATTACCCTGCCTTGGTCTACAGGACACGCTTTGTTTGGTGAGCTCAATTCTACAATTGTGATTTTGACAATGTTCTACAGCTTGGCTGGATTGGGTATTGCCATTGTCAATGATTTCAAGAGTGTAGAAGGCGATCAGCAGTTAGGATTAAAATCACTACCCGTAATGTTTGGCATCACTACTGCGGCATGGATTTGTGTAGTGACGATTGATCTGTTCCAAGGATTGATTGCAGCTTATCTTGTCAGCATCCACGAGAATTTGTACGCAGCAATACTATTACTCTTAATCATCCCGCAAATCACCTTGCAGGATATGTATTTTCTGCGCGACCCCGTGAAGAATGATGTTAAGTATCAAGCCAGCGCCCAACCGTTCCTTGTTCTAGGAATGCTCGTCACTGGTATAGCCCTGGGTCATGCTGGCGTTTAACTTTATACTTTTATAGTGAGAAGTTAGAGTTAGGAGTTAGGAGTTAATATACTTCTAACTCCTAATTTGTATAAGGACATACTATGTTTAAAGTGATATCTTTCCTCATTCATGGGATTCAACCTTTGTTAATCCCGATTTGCTTTGTCGTTGCTTGGACTGTAATTATTTCCGTTGTTTTGAGTCTCTGGGCGGCGGCGCGAGATAGTGTAACTACAGCCAAGCTAATGCATCAAATCCCCTGTACTGGTTGTCAATATTTTACCGACAATTACCGTCTTAAATGTACTGTACGTCCATCTATTGCCAATACAGAAGAAGCGATCAATTGTTCTGATTATCAACCTAAGACAAATCCTTATCTGTACTAAGCAGGGGGCAAGCAGAGAGAGAATAATTAATGATCCTTGCCTTTTGACTTTTGATTAATTAAAAGCCTCAAACCAAAAATCGATTTATGCTAAGTAGAGCGGCGTGAATAATTCAAGGTTTGTAGTAAGGACTTTAGTCCTAATTTGAGGGCTGAAGCCCTCTCTACGAGACGCTACGCGTAGCTTGCTTCCCCGAAGGGGTACACTACAAACTCATCTCAAGATTTTTTA
>JBBSCU010000392.1:0-3473 GCA_038249935.1 Chroococcales cyanobacterium | reverse complement strand
CGAAGCCAATCCAAATCATTTAGCGTGGTTACAGACTATTTCTCGGGTCGCAGACGGCGCTGTGTGTATCTCTCGTTCAGTCGCCAACGACTTGGCAGAGTGGGTAAAAAACAATCGCTCCAGTCGCCTCCATCCCTTTAAGATTGGATGGTTTCACCTCGGTGCAGACATCGAAGCTTCTGTGCCAACTAAAGGGTTGCCTGACGATGCCGGACTTACTTTAAATGCTCTATCCAACTGTCCTAGCTTCTTAATGGTGGGTACGATTGAACCACGTAAAGGCTACGGACAGAGCCTAGTAGCCTTTGAACATCTCTGGGCGAATGGGCTAGAGGTTAACCTCGTCATTGTGGGAAAACAAGGCTGGATGGTGGATTCGCTGATTGACAAGCTGAATTGTCACCCCGAATTGGGTAAGCATCTTTTTTGGCTAGAGGGTATTAGCGACGAATATTTAGACAAGATTTACCCTACCTGCGCTTGCTTGATCGCGGCCTCAGAAGGAGAAGGCTTTGGATTGCCCTTGATTGAGGCAGCTCAGAAAAAGTTACCTATTATTGCTCGCGATATTCCAGTTTTTCGTGAAGTGGCAGGAGACCACGCTTTATATTTTGATGGATTAGCTCCAACTCATCTAGCTGATGCCATTCAATACTGGCTGGCCCTATACGCCCAAAAAGAACAAGAACATATTCGCTCTGACGCCATGCCATGGAAAATCTGGAAACAAAGCGCAGAACAAGTGTTAACAAACATACTTGATGATCAATGGCTTCATGTTATTGAGCCAACAGATAATTGATCCATATCAATGGATACGGCGTAATGCCAACCCTTTAAAAAGTTAAAGAGACCTGTAAAACAGAGAACAGTCAATTAAACAGAGCAGGAAGGAATCCCGTGGCTAGAAAACCAGAAAAAGTCCTCACAAATCAGGTCTAACTCCCAATTATCTAATGGAGCATTGGAAGGTATGTTGAAGGGAAGTGTAAGATCGAGAGTTTTTTCAGGAATAATAGTTTGTGGTATTGGATGTCGCTCTGACGCTTCTAAGAAAGAAGCTGTACCTGGAATTCCGTGCCTCAAGGCAACAGTAACATGTCCTTTTTTAGAGCGATCGCAATTCCAAAGGGTTGTTCCCGTGTTATTTAAACGAATTCTCAATAAGGCTTTTCGAGTTTTAGGATTGATTTCCCCGGAGAGTAACTCTATTTGAGCATTCGTCTGAAAATCAAGATGGTAACATTCAGGATATTTATCGTTAAATGGTTTACGAGCAGTTAAATTATTTACGACATTTAGAGGAGATGAAGCAAAATTCTTCAATGGTTGAGAGAGTTGTCCAGCCGAAAAGAATCCATTGACGCTTACATAGCGGGCAGCATCAACAAATCCAAACTTTTCAAGTAGATGATCTAAGTAGTCCACAGAAAAAGGATTTTCGAGAGTGCCAAATTCTTTCATCTCTCGCAGCAGTTGTTGCTCTAATTCTTTGAATTTAGGGTGCCACGCTCCTTCTACAATGCCTAGACATCCTCCAGGCACAAGAAAACGAAAACTCTTTTCAAAGGCAATCTCTTCATCAACCACATGATGTAAAACGTCGAAAAACAAGATGCCATCAAAACTTCCATCTTCAAGTTTCACCTCTTCAAGAGTTGTTTGATGAAAGCGCACCCGAGAAGACGCTTCATTATATTGATGATGCTCTCCTAGAGCATCACATCGTTCTTGAGCAATTTGAATCAAATCTGCTGAGGGTTCAATAGCATCAACAGAGAAGCCTAACATTAATAAAATCTCAGTTATCCACCCAGGCCCACTCCCGACCTCCAAAATTTTCCCTCGACAAGGTAAACGCATTACCTTTAATAAATTAAGCAGTTCATACATTAAACGAAAGTAGACATCATTTGCCAAATTAGCGTCAAAAGGTTTGCGATAGAGCCAACGAATACCGTCTTCACTCATTTTAGATGCGTATAGCTCAGCAGCCTCTATAGCCTTCTTATATTCGACTGGATTATCTGTTAGAAAACGCTTTAACTTCAGAGCAGTAGCAGAAGTTTGAAAGTCTGACATAAAAGGGTAAATATGAATGAATAATGGTTTTCACACACAGTTTACAACATCTCCGACCATAGGGGAGACATACACCAATTTCAGCAGCCTTGATGGCTCTTTAGTATTCCATATAAAAATGCTTACAGCAAACATTTCAAGGTTGTTGCAGAAGGCTTAAAGCCCTGTAAGCCCGTTGATTCTATTCGCTCTAACATTTGTACATGAGCCTGGAAAATTAGGAAGTCCATCGAGCTGATGACTAATAGACCTCTTCAAAAATAACGAGGCCACGCTATCAATAGGGGCAACAATGGCAGATTTTTGTATTTGAGACGCTGCACCTAGCGTAGTGTTCTTATTCTTGAAGAGGTCTAATGCTAACAGTGCGTTTTTCAAGGCGACCATGCCCTTTATTCACTTGTTGCACCGTTTGTTGAGCTTGGAAGTTGGCTTTTACCGCTGCAAGCAAACCTGACTGGCTACCTTTGAGCGCTCCCAGATAATCGTTGCCATTATCGAGAATGACCCAAGCTGTTTTTTGGGTGCTGATCGCATCAAAGGCGAACACCACTCCCTAGAGTGCCATCTGGTGGATGAACGAGGGCAACGCAGTGATTTCATTTGTTTTTGACTCCACCTCATAGGGTTCAAGAATGCTCCCTCGCTCCATAATGTAGGTGTTCACCAAAAGAATCGCGGTATGGGAATCCACCTTTGGGTCATCGCTGATGGACTCATAAGACCCCCACAACACTTTGCCATCAGTCAGAATGGTTTCTCCCGGCAGAGGTTTAACCCCGAAAAACTGAGCTAAGCAGGCAGAATAATCCGGATCTCGATCCTTAATCACGTTCGCCGAATCGTGCTGTAGGACGGTAATCGTCTTTGGTGCGGCGAAAATAAGGCCACCAATTCGGCATGATAGGCTTTCAACCAATCCCCAATCGCGAGAAACCCCTGATTGCGATCTGCCACCGCCAGAGTAAATAATACCAAGCACAGGGCTTGAGAATGGGATCATCATGCGGTAAGGCGGGTATCTGGTACGGTGGCAAGAGCCTCGACAATAGAAAGCTGAGACATCTATAGGTCGGCATGATGGATGACTTCAATACCATATGGCTTATTCAATTGGAATGAAATAGCCCTGCCTTCCTACATTTCTATTGGCTCAGAAATGTTAAACGGTTAATTGAGATCCCTAGTTTGCGGGAATCTGCTGAGACTCCTAGTTCCTGGGGAGACTTTGGATTAAGGATATTGAATGTTAGTGACAACGGAGTCTGCTGTCGAGCAACGGTTTCAGGAATCTGAAAGGTATAGTTTTTTAGCAGAGGCTTCCCTAGCGCGAATGTCCAAGCTGTAATCGGTTTTCCATTAACCCTAACTTCCACAGTTTGCTGAGGGCT
>JBBSCU010000391.1:0-3518 GCA_038249935.1 Chroococcales cyanobacterium | reverse complement strand
AGGGAACCCGCCGCCTGCCCCAAACGATCGAACCCATTCCCCCAGCCCTCGTCGCTGCCATCCCACTCAAAAAGCAGGGCGACTTTCCCGCCTTTTGGCACCGCAATAACTCCTTCATCGACGCGGCTGAAACTCTCTACGAGCAGGTCAGAGCCAAAGGGCAGCTATGACGGTTGATTTTGCCCGCTAAAATCAACCTTATGCGGGTGAAGTTAACTTATTTGAGGGAGACGACTCGGTGAGACACTTTGGCTACAACCAACTTAATTGATTAGAGTAGAAGGGTTACTGGGTTTAGCAACAGCTAGCCAAGATCTTGATACAAATGCTTTATCTTTCAGGATTTAGGAACGGTAGCCAAATCCAAGTAGTAAACATGCAGTAATAGGCCATATAGCCATACTCATACTTCGCCGGAGAATCTACGTAAGTTTCTATCTGACCGCCTGAAAAACGGTAGACATGGGAAAGAAGTCCATCTAACTCCTCTCCTGAATGTTATTATTTTCCCAAGGTTCACATAACATCCCACAACGGGGTAGTTTTATGGACTTCTTTCGTCTAAATTAGATCGTTAGCCGCGCGACTCGAAGTCGTTCGGGGGAGTTGGAAAGAACTTTGGAGTTCTTTCCCTGCCAGTGTTCAGGCAGATGTCTGCCTCAGAATGTTCGACCGGTAATGGGAGGGCAGCATCAGCAGACGCGGTTAAGTGTCGAAGCACCTTTGAAGCCAAATCAAGGGTGCAGACTAGGGCAAAGTTGCTAAGGATAATGTAAATGAATCCTTGATGAAGCTTCGTTAACTTTGGTGCTCGAAATGGCTGACACGAGCATATTAGGGCAAATGAGGGTCGGTAGCGCCTAAATATCGACTGCGAACATCTCGCCCCCGGAGTAGAGAGGAATCCTAAGGCAATCATATCTCCACCCCGTGCGAAACGAGAAAATCCCTATGGAGTCATAGATATGCCTTCATGTCCAGGTAAGCGAAGGGCAACCGATGCCGACAGTTCTAGCGGGTACAGGATGTCCCAAGAAGCGAATGCCGCCAGCCGAAAGGCAACCGGAATTCATAACGGGGCAGATAGAGTGATATACTCAACTCGAAAGAGTGCAGACGTGGGACAGGTGATAGCTTGAATGCAGGTGAGATAAAACTCAACTGGCGGGAAAGGTTAGGTGCAGGCAACGGGTTTGCAAACGTAACTGTCAGGGCAATTCGCAAGGATTGTTAAAAATCGCAGACGCTGAATTTCAAGACGTTGCTTGAGCCGTATACTAGTGAAATTTGTACGTACGGTTCTGAGTGGAGGGAGGGGGATATATCTAAAACTCTCTCCTTTCCCCGACTGCAACAGCCACAGCACTTAAGATTTGCAATTACACCATCTAAACTTATGTTCTTTGAACAGGATTTCTTAGACAAGATTCTACTCACAAAAGAATTTGAATCTTCCAAACCTGATTTATATCTTCAGATATATCAACCTCTTGTAGAAGCTCTTAAGCGTGAGGAATATATTAAAGTTATAGAGCGTTTAAATACCTTGATTCCTGATACTCCAAAAATCTCAAACATTGAAAGATTCAAAGAAAGATTCAATGAAGAAAAATTATTATCACTGTATCTTTCTCCGCAAGTAGAGAAAGTAGAGAATTTTTATCCATACTATTTTCGAGGAGTTTCCTACTGGATGAAAAGCCTAAAGTCAAATAATGAAATTGAAATTAATAAAGAAAGAGAGAAATCCATAAGAGATTTTAAGAAAGCTCTTTGGATTCTTGAAGGTCTCAATGCCGTTGACCTTGAACAAATTATCTCTAGTTCGATAAAAACGCTTACATCTCCCCCATTATTTAATTATTCGTTTCAAAAAATAGTTCGAAAGATTGTAAAAGTTAAAATTCAAGAGGTTAAATCTCTCGGCTTCATTGATTGCGAAACCCTAAGTAATCTAAGAAAACATGAAATAAAATTGGCTTCTCAAGATTTGAATGTGATATTTGAGAAACTAGAAAACAATGAATTTATCCGAGTAATAAGTGGTTTTTATATGGTTCTGATTGGTTTATCGATCATATTGATAATGATATTTTCTGCTGTTATACCTGCAAGGTTTTTCGCTACATTATGGAATGTTGATTTTTCTATTTCCCAATGGTTTCACGTAGTGAGTCTAATTATTCTTTTCGCCTTTCTTCCCTCCATTTCCCTTCTTATGGCGTTAGACTATTCAGAATATCATATAGAAAAAAAATATAAGAATCTAATTAAATACCTAAATAAGAGACTATTTGAAGATTCAGCTACGAAAAGACTTTCAACATATAGGAGAATTTTTATAGCCTTTTCATGGTTTGTCGGATTAGAAATCGTATACGTTTTCTCTTTGCTAAAGGCTTTAAATAACAAGTTTGAAATTAGCCCACTTTTTTATTCTTTTCTTTCTGGTACACAAATTTTTGTGATTTGTTTTGTAGGAGTTCTTTTACTAATTTTTGCTCTTGGAATTGTATACACAATATTTTTCATCATTCCTGTAAATATATTGATTAGATTTTATCAAGCTAGTAGATTAACAAGTAGCTTGATTGCAAGCAAACTTTCAAGAGTTCTAGTTTTAGGCGGCACAAAGGATTGGAAAAGTACTACCGACAGAAATGAAATCATTAGGAGTCTTATTCAGGTATCAAGATTATTCAAATCTAAAAAATTGCAAAATCTGAGTATAAACAATAAATATGTAAATAATAGATATTCAAATATTGGTGACTACATAGAAAGTTTAACGATCTGGGTGGCTTTGCCTAAAAGAGATACGCAACAATATTTTTGTGGCGAGGTCAATAAAATACTCAAGTTGTTTTTAATTGGTGATTGGGATGCCTTAGTAAATCTTTCAATGGATTTATCTGGAATCAACGTTAAGCTTGTAAAAGAATTAAATTTCAATCTGATATTTAGATCATTATTAGCTGCTATGTTTCCACTGGCGAATGTTCTGTTATTTGGTGAGTACATTCAAAAGTCTAAAGTCTTTGGTTTTTCATACGAGCTTCTCTTACTAGGTACCTCGTATTGGGCAGTTATTAGTCTACTGACCATACTTGACCCCGAGCTAAATGAAAAAATAGAAGCTTCACAGGATTTCTTTGAAATGTTTAGCAAATTTTTGCCTTGGAATTGGGAGAAATAGTTAGACTGTTATGGATTTACTTTTATGTCATTGCTACAAGAAATGATAGAAATGGCTATCTTAAGAAGGAACCTACTATTCACTTTAATAGTCTTGTAATCATAGGCTAATAACCGTGTTGCAGCGGACGGTTGAGAAATCTCAGTAGCGTCGAAAAAGGCATCTGCCGCCGCTGAACTCTATCGTTAGCTGGCTTAGATGGTTGGTACAACCACTGCCGAGAATTTTCTGTGAGTCTTCACAATTGCTCTCTCAGATACACACAAAACCACAGTCCCGCATGGAATTCTTTCGTCTGAATAATTTATGATGAGCTGAGAGT
>JBBSCU010000390.1:0-3535 GCA_038249935.1 Chroococcales cyanobacterium | reverse complement strand
CGTATAGCCAATATTTTCATAACGAGCAATGTGAATATCTAAATATCCAACTTCAAATAATAGGTTTTCTAATTCATCTCTAGCGATCGCATCACCAGCAACGAGTGATCGCACACTAGCAATCATTGCAGGTAATGTCTCCCCTTGCCCTTGTCGCACATCCAGCGATAGATGCAGCAGCACGATCGCCCCTGCTCCTGTCTCATCCAGTTGTCGCTCGCTGGCGATCGCTAATTTCTGATGTTGTTTAGCGCTGGTTGTTTTCACTTCAACCGCACAGCCAGAAAATTGAAAATCTTGTTGAGTTCCTCTTGGACTAATCCAGTAATGAAATCCTTGGAACAAACCTAGTTATGGAAGAATCAAGCTCCAAGAAAGATTTCTTCTCGATGAAAGCGGAGAAAGTCGGATTCAGGTTGGAACTTTTCTGGTAAACGCAGTTCATTACCCGCGTAGGCAACAAAATTACGTTCCAATGTTTCTTCAGGTAGAAACTCTTGAAGATAGCGGCTTAGAACTAATTTGTAATTTTCATCAAATGTAATTAGTCCTTGATCAAATGCGATATCATGAGTCCGGGCAAGACACAACCCATTTTGAGGATTGAGGCGGTGTTCTGATTGTTCATGCCAAGGAATAATATGGCTTGCAATTAATAGCTCTGGAATGGGATTTCCGGTGATACACCAGCGATTTCCATACGACGACAAAATCATTTGTCGAAAGAAGTTCTGCCCAATTCTAATTTTGGTTGTAACTTGAGCTTCTGTTGTCTCTATGATTCGATGTGGAGGATATTTTTTGGGGGTTGGGTTGGAAGTTTTAGACCTTTGCCTGACAAGCCGTTGATTGATGTCAGAAAATTCAAAACCAACTAATTCCTGGAAACGTTCTTCACTTTCCGTCCCTAGTTTTCCCCAATTTGCTGTAAATTCATCCCAGATTTCCCGATCAGCTTTACTTGCTCCACTCAGCCCTCGAATGCCACGCGCTTGCTGCACTGGATCAAGCGAAGCAAGATTACTGAGTTTCATGGCTAGGCTACTAGGCGTTCTACCCAGTTTTTCAGCAACTTCTATGATGATGGGTTTTCTATGATCAAGCTGACCAAATGGCAACTTGCAATATAGATTCATTGCAATGATGAGTTCATCTCGTGTCCAGGGTTTCCTAATATTCATGAACTCTCAGCCTTGCAATCCTAGAATGTCGGATCAGTATACGGATCGTGAATACCAACTAGAACGGTAAATCCACCTTTTGAAATCCACTTGTCTTTAGATTTTGAAGAATGCACATGGATTTAAAAATCTCCAATACTTTTATCTTGTTTCATCCAAAAGGTTTTACCTGACTTGCTAATGCGGGTAATGATGTAGGTACGACGATCTGTATACCACAATTCTGTAGCACTCATACCAATGGTTGGTGCTGGAGTGTTCTGCATTGTGGAAAGCATGAGATTTTGTAACGAACCATACATTGCTTTTCCCTCCTTATTTCTTAAATCTTACAAATTCCCTATACAAAAAGTTTCTATGGTCGGATTCTATGTCTCTTCCAAGCTTTCTCATTTTACCAATACCAACCCGCGAGAAAACTTGACAGGGAGGACCACCTACCAAGATATCTACTTCACCAGCATTCAAGCTCAGCTTTTCAAGATTACGCAGATCCCGAATATCTTGAGGTGGCAATTTTAACGTGGCAGTAGGAAAGTTTTGATGATGAGTGGCGATCGCATAGCGATTTTGGTCAATTCCACCTAAGATTTGGCACCCAGCGTTTTTAAACCCTAAACTCATCCCCCCTGCACCACAAAAAATATCGAGTACGGTAGGTTTGACTTTTCGGCTGGATCTTTCCTGGGTCATCTGCATTGTTCGCTCAATTCACCTTGGGGGAGCTTTTGAATGATACACGAAAACCCCTAGACCACCACCGAGCAGGGAAAAAACTAGGATGATCTCGCAGCATTTTCTTAATGCGCCCGATCGCCAGCTTATCGCGAATTGGCTCCACCTTCAGCACCGACCTGGAGCCGGACGATGCGGATTTTCACCTTTCAAAAAGGGCATAGCCATCCCACTAAGTTACACGATCAAACAAAGTATAACTTAATGAAACTTTCTCCTCTCAAAAACTCCCTATCTTCCTAAACCCCTCTCAACCCCATACCCCACAACTCTTTCAGCCCTTCTCCCATTCACTAACTTTTATTCAATACTTAGTGAAACTATCAAAACTAAAAGTCGCAAAGAATTACACTAAAACTTACACTAAACATCTTTCAAAAGATTCTGGAGAACAGAATCCTGGGCGCAGCTGTTGAAGAAAAGTTGCCACCCATTCGCTGGAGGCGATCGCTGTTGACCTAACTGCATTTTGAGAAGGGAGGTTGACTGCGGACGTTGCAGAAGATTACTGGCGATGCCAATATTGGTGACCTATTATGGTACTAAGATATTGATGAGCAAGGAACGGATAATACATTGATATCCGCATAAGATTAAGTGTAAAAATATTTAATTGAAGTTAACGCAAATTAGAATGAAAAAATATAGTTAGAG
This sequence comes from Chroococcales cyanobacterium, assembly GCA_038249935.1. Classification (GTDB taxonomy): domain Bacteria; phylum Cyanobacteriota; class Cyanobacteriia; order Cyanobacteriales; family Nostocaceae; genus Nostoc. The sequence goes on along the minus strand of JBBSCU010000390.1, from coordinate 965 downwards.
CAACGGAGATGATTATCAATCTATGAAGATGTAGTAGCTGTCCTTAGAACCCAGTTTCATGAACTATAATTTAAGCGATAACGTTCCGGCTGAGCGGCTGCAAGTAACCTTTGCAACACCACCAAAACCTCCCAACAGTCCGCTCCAGCCGGGTTGTTGGGCTGCGCTGCATCACCGACTACTCAGGCTTCTTCAACCAAGCTTTGACAATAGCTTTACCAACTTTGATGTACGGATTTTTGAAGAACTCATCAATTGCAACTTCGCCACCAGCCTCTAATGCAGCAACTACACGATTTTTGAGGACAGGAGTAGTTCTTTCACTTACATAAGCAACTTTCTCTATATCAGTAGCTTCTGGCTTCGTTTTTTCTAGCTGCTCCAAGAGCTTCTGAATCTCTTCTGCCGCTTCAGCAAGAGTCTGTCTCCGTTCCTGCGTATGAATATGCTGAATAGAGTTCTGATCACCTATAACATTATCTTGGTTCAGATTACCAATAATTGCATTACGAAAATCATTCTTTGGACTGTTTGACATAATTACTGCTAGCTCCAAAACAAAATCTCGCCATGACTGATCTGTATCAACTTTCGGTTCAGAATCTTGCTGGTTTCTTTCAGTTCGCTTTACTGCCTGATAGAAGTTATTGGATACTGCATCCTTGCTAGAACGCTGGGAAACTCGAATCTTGACTAAAGCACTATCTCCCACTATCTCAAATCCTTGAAAAATAGAATTGGTATCTGTCATCAACTGCTGAAATGCAGTACTCAAAGCATTTCGATTGTCAGTATCTCGAATGAATAGCTGAGCTACTGAACTATCCTTCTTGAAAAGCGTCTCAAAGTCTCCATCTTGAAAGCCTTCTCCGGCAGCAGCATTAGGAAGGCGCTCTAGAATACCAGTCTTTGGATCAGGAGCATCCTTCAGAAATACATACCTTAGTGGTGCAGAAAACTTTTTT
>JBBSCU010000389.1:0-3573 GCA_038249935.1 Chroococcales cyanobacterium | reverse complement strand
TACCGGAAGGTCATCTACTCGTTCTGAGGTTGTGTTATTTAATTGTTCCATTACTGCCTCAATTATTCCGGAGTGCCTTTGTACACTACCCTTTTAGGCTGTTATTTGGTTATTACGTTTCTTAAATAAGCGAACCAACCGATATTATCTTACCTTTGTCTTAATTTACTATGAAACTCTCTCATATCCAACGCACTATTCTTGTATCCCAAATACTAGAAGAAATAACTGAAATCTGGTGTCAATGGCGTAAACAAAAACTGCCACTGTATTTGTTCCTGGCGATGTGTTTCAACTTAGTGGTTGCACCTCTGGTCTATGCTGCCACAGATGAACAACTTTCCCGCAGTCAATCTTGGGGATTGGGACTGTTAGGAATGGTAACGCTAGGGCTTTCCATCTATCTATTTTTTGTAATGTTTGTACCGGAGAAATTCTAATGAGTTTTGCACGCGAATCTAGCAGAGCTATTCGTTCTACCTTGGTACTTTGGGTAATTGGCGCAATTATTTATCCTTTGGCGATGATTGCCTTTGGACAGATTGCGTTTCCATTTCAAGCAAATGGTAGTCTACTGAAAAATAGCACAGGTCAGATTGTTGGTTCTGCCTTAATTGGTCAACCTTTTAGTAGCGATCGCTATTTTAACAGCCGTCCCAGCACCAGCAGCTACAGCACAGCCGATCCCAAAAAAGACGATGCGGGAGTTTTGAAAACTGGAGTTTCCGGTGCTAGTAACTTGGCTCCCAGTAATCCCGCATTACTGGAACGCATCAAAGGTAAAGATGATCCCGATCCCAGCAAAAAGGTTGAGGGTGAGTTGAATCGTTTAAAAACAGCAGGTGTACAGCCGACTGCCGATCTAGTTTATACCTCTGGTTCTAGCCTTGATCCTCACATTACTCCCGAAGCTGCGATCGCGCAAATTGGCCGAGTAGCTAAAGCGCGGGGAGTTCAGCCCACCCAACTAGAAACTTTAATTGCTCAAAACACCGATAGTCGCTTTCTCGGCATCTTTGGCGAACCTGGAGTTAATGTTTTGAAGCTGAATTTAGCTCTGGATCAAATTAAGAGATAAAGGCATGGAAAACACCGAAAAGGGGACGTTGCTGATTGCTGCTACGCCTCCTTTTCAGAATTTCCCTTTCCTTCTCTACGAGACGCTGGTAATCGTTCAGGGAGTATGCTGTCGGCGCACCCCCTGAACGATTACAAAATAACCTACTTAGCGTAAAAGTGTTCTTACTATAGCAATTCTAAATCATTCGTGAGAGAGAAAATCGCTGAAAGGCTTTAAAATACTTACTTCTAACCTCAGTATTTTCTCACGTTTCAATTCGGATTGCTATATGTGGTTTATTTACTTGAAAAATGCTGTAACTCTGATTTCGACCGGAATGCGGATGTAGGACTAGACTTAGTTTGACTCAAAACAGATACAGGCCAAATTTTGATAGTTTCGTCTCCACTGCTACTAGCTAATGTATTACCTTGAGGGCTGAAAACAACTGACCAAACAGATTTGGAATGCTCTGCCAAGTTGCTCAATAATTTGCCTGTGGGCAAGTCCCACAGCTTGATAGTTTTGTCATAGCTACCACTGGCGATTTCTCGTCCATCTGGGCTAAAGGCGATGGAATTCACCATCCCCGAATGTCCGGTTAGTGTGTGGATTACTTGCCCAGTGTTAACCTGCCAAATCTTAATCCTGTTATCCGCACTCCCACTAGCAAGAAGTTGCCCGTTGGGACTAAAGACAATTGACCTAACTGCTCCTGAATGTTCCGCCAGCAAGCGCAACATTTTGCCATCAGCGAACTGCCAAATCTTGATGGTGCCATTTTCACTGCCACTAGCTAAGGTATTACCTTGAGGACTAAAAGCAATAGACCTGATCAAATCTATATCCTGAAGCGTATAAAGTAGTTTGCCAGAGTGCAAATTCCATAAGCGTATAGTTTTGTCAGCACTGCCACTAGCTAGTAACATTCCATTCGGACTAATGGCAATTGCTTTTACATCATCTGTATGACCTTCGAGGATATTAATCAAGGTATCAGTTTTTAAATTCCACAACTTAATTCGGTTATCCCAGCTACCACTGGCGAGGATATTCCCATCGGGACTAACGGCGAGGGATTCAACTGCATCATTATGCCCTTTTAATGTGTGGAGTAATTTGCTACCTTGCAGATCCCAAATTTTGATCATGCCGTCATAACTGCCACTAGCTAAAGTCCTGCCATCCGGGAAGAAGGCAAGTGCATAAACCCAGGCTGAATGCCCTTTAAGAGTATTAGAAGATTGGATTGTCCAATCCCTAGAGGTAGGTGTGAGCATTTTTGATTGTGAAAGCGATCTAGAGCTGATGACCCCAATAGTAGTAGCTATTGCCGTTATTACTAAGGTGACTGAAACTTTCCAGTGAGTTGGCTTTAATATCATAGAGAGAAACTCCATTTACAGAACGACTGCGACAAGTGATAAAGCTATTTAACCCAGGGTTAGTAAGGAATGTGGATTAAATAAAGTGCAAAAGTAGGGTGTGTTAGCGGAGCGTAACGCACCATTCCAAGTTAAATAAGAATTGCACGTTATTAAATTTGCGTTCCTAAATCTAATTTGAATGTGAATGGTATCGTTCGCATGGGGAAGTAAACATCGTCTTGTTTTGAGGCAAGTTAAAGTAGCTATTAACAACTCAAAGCTATTTAATGTTGTTTGTTGGCAATTTTGTTTGAGATGTTTTTATTTCAGATGTTTTAGCGTTAGCTTTTTGTTGTTTATTCTGGCGTTCAAGCCATAATCGGATGAGAAATAAAACTGTTATTCCGGTAATAGTCACCATTCCAATCGGCGTTAAATATGTCCAGTGACCTGACATCTTGTCCAAAATATGCCAGATTAAAAGAAACATAGCCAAGTAAGTTAATTGATGTAACTTCTTCCAGTTCTTTTTAAGTCTCTTTACACTCCAGTCGTTAGAGGTAATAGCCAAAATTGCAAAAATCGTGAACGTGGCTACTCCCTGACAATAAACCCAATATGTCTTCAAATCCAAAAAATCAAAGTTTCTTTTTTGGACTAATAAGAATCCATGAACTAAAGCAAAAAAGAAAGCTAAAATACCAATGTGGCGACGATTTTTCAGCAGTATTTTAGGAATGCTAGTCTGTCGTACCTCTGGAAAAACAATCCTCAAGATTGTCGGAAACAATGTAAGAATATAGCTAATTAATGCCAATAATCCCAGGATATTAGCCAACGGTGGTGTATCCATTATCATGGTGATCGCTCCTTTTTTTTTTCAAATTCAAGCAATAGACCTCTTGCATAAGTCGATTTCGCTAACATGCCTACAATACTATCAGCCTCCGTTTTGGTATTTATGCAAGAGGTCTTATGAGCCTGGCCAATCAAAAGCCGGACAATTGCTAATTTTTGTCTGTTCTTGAGTGCAGATAGTACTGGTAAAAGGGGCGGATATATACTTTCATACCCATTTAGAAATTCATACCCATTTAGAAATTCATACCCATTTAGAAATTCATACCCATTTAGAAATTCATACCC
>JBBSCU010000388.1:0-3576 GCA_038249935.1 Chroococcales cyanobacterium | reverse complement strand
TCCACTAATACTTCACGCCTTTTTATCAAGCTTCTACTACTGCTTTTGGGAATTCGATATTTTTATTGGCGTACTTGTGCTACCATTAACGACCAAACTCACTGGCTCAGCACAATATTTAGTTATATAGTTTGGCTTATTGAGCTAGTCGCCTTTCTTTCATTTATCTTGTATACGCTGCAAACAACTTGGACCACCACTGAACAACGAAGAAAGGAAGCAGATAATTACTCAATTCCAGTTGTTAGCGGCGATTACCTACCTTCTGTAGATATTTTTATTCCGACTCATAATGAAGCAAAGTATATCGTCCGTCGAACAGTGGTGGGATGTCAAGCAATTGAGTATCCAAACAAGAAAATCTATATATTAGACGATGGTAAACATAAGGACTCTCAATCAACAGGAGTGTGTTCTCCAACTGGTCGCCCTGAGATTCGTGCATTAGCCGAAGAGTTGGGCTGCGAGTATATTGAACATCCCACCAATCAAGAACGCAAGGCGGGCAATCTCAATCATGCTCTCCTAGAAACCAGTGGTGAGTTGATTGCAGTAATAGATGCCGATTTTGTGCCCTTCACTAATTTCTTGACTCGAACCATTGGCTTTTTCAGAGGTAATGATGATATTTACATGGTACAAACCCCTCAGGATTTCTATAATCCAGATTCTCATGCCCGTAATCTAGAGCTAGATCATTTTTTGCCTAATGATATGGAACATTTTTATGGATTGTTGCAACCTAACCGCGATAGGTTTAACAGTGTGATTTGCTGTGGCAGTTCTTACGTGGTTAGGCGTACTAGCTTGGAGGAAATTGGAGGGTACTATACGGGCTGCTGTGTAGAAGATTTTCAAACATCTCTAAAGCTCCTAACTCATAAGGGAAACCGAGAAGAGAAAAATTGTGCAATTTACTTGAATGAAACGCTTAGTCGAGGTGAATCGCCTCGTTCATTTTCAGTTTTCATCACCCAGCGATTACGCTGGCTGCAAGGCAATATCCAGGTTTATTTTAAGGGTGAAGACTTACCCATTTGGACTCATCTAGACCTGATACAAAAAAGCTTCATGGTCTCTCTGGCGTTTTACTGTATTCATCCAGTGATTCGGGTTGTCTTCTTGATTACACCGCTTCTCAGCATCTACTCCGGCATCGCTCCTGTGTTAGCGCCATTTCGTGAGGCGTGCTATTACTTTTTGCCCTTTTGGCTGCTCTTGATAATAGTTTACGGCTGGGCATCGGAGTATCGAGTCAACTACTTCTGGAATGAATGCCACGAGACAATCTTTTGTTTCCCGGCACTGGGGCGATTGCTTGGCATGGCTATGGCTGAGAAAGGGGTTAATGAAGATTTTGGTCAAGGAGTCACCGACAAAGGCATTACCAAATCTGATGAAGCTGATGCTTCTTGGAAAATTATTGCGCCTCTGGTTTTTCTGCTGGTTTGTACCGTGACCGTTGTGCTGTTGCGCTATGTTGGGCTATACAACGGCTGGTGGCCTCGATTGAATGACCACACGGTGCCGCTGTTTTTTTGGTTGGGCTATAACGCCTTGTTTATGCTGGTTGCTGTGCTATCAGCGATTGACCAACGGGAGAAGCAGGAGAAGCGAGAAGGCGATCGCTTTCCTATCGAAACTCCTTGTACAATCACTTCAATCGTTTCTGACTCCTCAATACAAGCCGTGCAACCCTATATGGGAACCACAAAAGACGTTTCGGACGGGGGAGCGTTATTGACACTTAGCGATGATGGTGGTTTTCAAGAAGACATGCTAGTCCGAGTGGAGCTACCGCAAGAAAGGTTTACCGCTAACGCCATTGTTCGCCGTCGAATTGCAGATTCTGGCAGGATAGATTTAGCGATTCAATTTTCTGCTGATTTGCCTGTAGCTGACTATCGCAACTTAATTAAGCTGCTCTACTGCATGGGCGATCGCTGGTGGCACAAGCGTAAACAGCCCGGTTTAACGGATTCAATTTTAGCAATTTTTTCTCCCTTGTTTAGGTATCGACTGCCGTCTATACAAAATCGCCCTAAACAATAAACCGCGCTATCCAACGATTATCTTGCCTGTCATCACTTGATCAAGCCCTAAGACCAATAGTGCCATGCAACTCAGTCCCCCTCAACGTGAAGCCCTACGTCAAGCTCTGATGAGCGCTTTTCCTACTCCCACAAAGTTGGACATGTTGCTCGACGAAAGGTTGGATACTCCTCTCAATCATGCAGCGACAATAAATCAACCCTATGGAGATGTGGTCTTTGAGGTAATTCGCTGGGCGAATGCTGAGGGACGGTTAGAAGAACTCGTCAGTGAAGCTTATCAACGTAATCCGGGCAATCCCAAGTTTCGCCAGCTTATGGCAACCTATGGGATTGATACAAAACCTGTGAAGCAGGCTTTTGCATCGGCCAACCCTGAGTTTAGCTGGTTGGGGCCTAATGAAGCGCGAGAACTCCAGAGCTTTTGGCGTGCAGAATCAGAAATTTGGGATGTGGGTTTTTTGAAACGAGGGGTCGATCAAGCCACCGCAGTATGCCGAATTGAGCTATCGAAGGGAATGGCGATCGGCACAGGCTTTCTACTTGCTCCCAACTATCTGTTAACGAATTATCATGTGCTTGCGCCTAATTTAGACTCTGACCCCAACGCTTACTTATCGGAGATGGTTTTGCGATTTGCTACCCTAACTGATACTACGGGGCCTACGGGGCACGAGACTTTCGGCTCTGTGCGAAAACTAACAACAAACCCGCTACGGAAGTTTAGCTGTACACACGAGTTAGATTACGCTTTGCTGGAACTAGAGGTTGATCAGTCGCAATCAACCCATGTTGTACGCTTGCCTATGGATTTGTCGGGAGGGGGAGCGATCGCAACAAACGACAGCATCCACTTACTGCACCATCCTAGCGGACAAACCCTGAAAGCTTCTTTGGGCAGTCGTAGTGGGATTACTGGAGTCTACCCAGCCAAAGGACTGGTGCAATATGTCAGCAAAACAACTCAGGGTTCTAGTGGTGCTCCCTGCTTTAACGAACAATGGGAACTGGTGGCTATTCACCATGCTGAGGTTTCAGGCGCAGTTGGGGTCAAATGTGAGGGCATTCTTTTTAGCGCCATTTATCCCCATATTAAAGATTATTTATCCTAGATTCTGAATAACAAGCAAGACTGTGGTATGTAGATTTAGGTCACAATGGCCCATTCACTTAATCGTCAGGATGCATTTATGAGTCGTCGAATTATCACCAAACAGTTGCAGAGCCAAGGAGGTGGAGTTCCCCCAGACACCTACTTCGACAAGGTAGTAAAGTACATTCCTGCGGACATTAATGCCGCCTGGATTTTTGTTAGTGGATTGATCAAAAATGACAGTAGCGCACCCCAGGCTAGCTTGCTTTGGGCTACCTTTGTGGCTGGGATTATTTTGACAGCCCTTTGGACGCTTAAACAAACAACCCTGAAACCAGTTCAAAATTCGCTCAATCGTCCTGCCATTACCCAAACCGTAATTTCTACTGGAGCTTTTATGGTTTGGGTATTTGCTTTGGGTGGGCCGTTTGA
>JBBSCU010000387.1:0-3589 GCA_038249935.1 Chroococcales cyanobacterium | reverse complement strand
GTTTATCTGTTTCTCTGATAACAGATTTTTATTAACATCATTACGGAGCATAAGTATTTTTTCTCAAAGATAGCGATCGTTTTTTTGACAGCTTGAGGTATTAAAACCTTTGCTAAACAAAAGTTTTAATGTGTGAATAAGCCGTATTGTTAATAATTACTATGGAATCTAATAACAAAATGCTAATTCTATTACCAAAAAATATTATGATAGTTATATTTTTTGTTAAGATATACGCCGATTTTCACGTATTTAGAATCTACCTTATTATAAAATAAATGGCAGAATGAGCAGCAAAATCCACTCATCCTGCCACTTGCAGGAATTTTATTTTACTGTAGACATCTCCAGAAATTAAATATGCGTTACATCATGTCTGACTTAATACTTGTGTCAGCCATTAACAAGTTGCTTAGAGGATGTTTGAAAAGTCCTCTTATCAGTAACAAAACGTTCTAGATCCCCCTAAATCCCCCTTAAAAAGGGGGACTTTGATTCCGGTTCCCCCCTTTTTAATGGGAGCCAGTGCGTTGGGCGGCTCCGCCGACTTGTTCGCGCAGCGTCTCCCCTTGGGAGAAGCATCTGGCGTGGGCTAGGGGGATCAATTAAGTGCCTAAAATCACGGCCAATCACTTTTCAAACAACCTCTTAGAGCAACTTGTCTGGTTAACTTAGATGGTAGCTAGTTAAATCTACTAAATGTTTGCTTGCTGCCGTTGATATAGCGAATAGTACAAACCTTTTTGTTGCAATAACTCTGAGTGAGTCCCACGTTCGGCAATGATACCTTGCTCCAACACCAAAATCAAATCAGCACGTTTGAGCGGAGCAAAGCGGTGAGCAATCAGGAACACGGTACGATTAGCGGAAACTTTTTGCAGGTTTTGCAGTACTTGCTGTTCAGTTTCACTATCCAAAGCGCTAGTAGCTTCATCTAAAACTAAAATCGGCGCTTGGGAAAGAAATAATCTTGCTAGGGCAATACGTTGTCTTTGTCCACCAGATAAAGCAGTACCGCGTTCACCAACATTGGTTTCGTAACCGTAGGGTAATTGACTAATGAAGTCGTGGGCTACTGCTAGTCTTGCCGCCTCTACTACTTGCTCTGCGGTAATATCAGGATTACCAAGAGTGATATTTTCTAAAATGGAACCGTTAAATAAAAAGTCTTCTTGAAGAACTACACTAACTTGTTGCCGCAGTGAAGCTAAATCAGCACTTTTAATATCAAAACCATCAATCAGAATGCGTCCTGATTCAATTTGATAGAGGCGTTGCAATAGTTTAGACAAGGTACTTTTACCAGAACCGCTGCGTCCGACAATACCAACAAATTGCCCTGGTTCGGCATTGAAAGATATTCCGCGCAGAATTGCTTCAAAGTTTGGCCGGTAGCGGAAAAATACTTGCTCGAAGGTGACTTGTCCTTTTAGAGGTGGTAAAACTAGACCAGTTCCCAGTTCTGCTTCTGGGGAGACGTTAAGAATATCACCAATGCGGTCTACAGAAAGTAGCACCTGTTGGAGATTTTGCCACAGCTGTACTAGGCGCAAAAGTGGGCCTGTGACTCTGCCAGACAGCATTTGAAACGCAACAAGTTGTCCGATTGTGAGCTTTTGTTCGATGACTAATTTAGCACCAAACCAAAGAATCAGTATGGTAGACAAATTAGTGAGAAAATCACCAAGATTGCTGCTGATATTAGATGTAGTAGAGGCTTTAAAACCTGTGCGAATGAAGCGAGCAAATAAGCCTTCCCAGCGATCGCGTGCTACTGGTTCTGCTGCATGAGCTTTAACAGAGTGAATCCCGGTGATTGTCTCTACTAGAAACGATTGACTATCGGCACTCCGGTTAAAAGTTTCGTTGAGCCAGTTACGCAGAATTGGTGTTGAAACTATTGTCAAAGTGGCAAATAACGGCAGTACTGCTAAAGCGACAAAGGTGAGTGGGACGTTATAGTAAAACATCAATGCTAGGTACACCACAGCAAAGATGCTATCCAATATCACAGTTATTGCTGTACCTGTGAGAAACTGACGAATTTGTTCGAGTTCCTGGACTCGTGCTACTGTATCTCCGACGCGCCGCGACTCAAAATAAGCCAAAGGCAGACGCATCAGATGGCGAAATAGCTGTGCTGATAAACTCAAATCTAAGCGGCGAGCTGTATGGGTAAAGATGAATAGGCGCAGCATACCCAGTATGGACTCAAATATGGCTACGAACAAAAGTGCGATCGCCATGACATCTAGAGTCGGCAAACTCTCCTGCACCATCACTTTATCAATGACGACTTGGGTAATTAACGGTGTTGTTAACCCTAAAAGCTGCAAGGTAAAAGACGCTAACAATACTTCTGTTAGCAATCCCTTATACTTCAAAACTGCTGGGGTGAACCAACTAAGGTTAAATTTTTCTTGCTGGGATATTAGTTCTACTTGCCATAATCGTCCATCCCAGGATGCCTCAACTACCGACTGCGGCAAGCTTTCACAAATCTGATCGGGATTTAGAGGATTAGCGATAATTAAGCGATCGCCCTTAACTCCATAAGCTACCACCCAAGAGGGACTTTGGGTTGAGTCAGAATTCCACAGCAATAAAGCTGGAAATGAAAGCTGTCGTAACTCAGCCCAATTCAGTTGTAACCGCCGCAACACTAACCCTAACTTTTCTGCTGCTTCTACAACTTGTTTTGGGCGTTGTCCTCTCAGTTGGCGCTGTACCCATTCCAGTTGCACAGAATTTTCTAATTGTTGCGCCACCATTGTTAAACAAGCAGCAGCAGTGTTCCAGCTAGCAACAAACGGATAATTTGAGACGATTAAATTGGCGGCTGGGAGTCCCCTTTGAGGTTGGAGGCTGTGGGGGCTGGAAGTCCCAAAGGAGGCTGGCGGTAGTGCAGGAGTGGGAGTGGAAGAGAAGGAAAATGTCTCTCTTTCTCTCTCCATATCTACTGGTAACACTTGCCAGAATTCCTGAATTTGGGGGTTAGAAAATTCTGCCCACAGTTCTGTATCCCAACACATTACTATCACTTCTTTACTAGCAGCTACAGCTTTAAAATCCGCAGACAGCTTTTGTAAGTCGCCAAACCAATCCCCCACATCTAGGGCTGATAAAGGTTTGCTAACCCCCTCTTCTCGCAAGCGGACTTTCCCTGCCACAATTAAGAATTGATAACCGCCAACATCCCTTGACCAGATTTTTTCTCCAAGACGATATTGACGGGTTTGGGACTCATTTTCTAATTGAGATTGTTGTTCGGGAGTTAGCCAGCATAGCGGTGGTTGATTCCAAGGCAAAGAAGCTAGCACTTTTAATCGTAAAGATTCATTATCCAGAAATTTTAACTCACTTGTAATTTGACTGTCAGTTTTTGAATTTTCTCTGCTAGCCATTTCTCAAACAACTCATTTTGTAGTGCTTGCTTTAGTTGAGTATCTTCTAAAGACGCTGGCAGAAATTGTTCTACTCGAAACAAACCATAAGGTACTTCTCTTTGGGGAGAGTCTTTGCCAACGATTTCTATTGGTCCGATTAATTGTCCAGGACTGGCCACATCAATAGCTGCCCGTAATATATC
>JBBSCU010000386.1:0-3596 GCA_038249935.1 Chroococcales cyanobacterium | reverse complement strand
TAGTCCACTGCCGAGGTATTTCTCAATCCCTGTGAGAGTGGCTGGTTTAGTTTCTTGGTAATTAACAACTTGGAACTGTGGACCAAACTGGGGATGGTCACGCCAAAAACCCGTAAGTTGTAGAGTTTGACCGGGTTGAATGTTGGCGAAACTGCCGACAATTGTTGTTAAGTCAGTGGTACGAGGGCGGGTGAGACGTGCGACAGTGTAACCTGACTCAGCAGAGTAAAAAGTTAAACGTTCTACGACTCCGGTGATTGTTTCGTGCTGAGTCAAGGCGCTTACTTGTTGAGGGGAAAGATTAGGGGGAGTGGACATTGCTTATAATCAGATCCCGCACAGCACATTATTATATATAATACTGGAATTCAGCGAACTATAGTACATAAATACTAAACCACACACCCAGTCTTAGTGTCATCGAGAACTCACCCTAATTTCTCCGATTAGCTTAACTTACTCCTATGAAACAATTTGTAAAAGTAAGAATATTGAATTTATTTACTTGTAGCAATAACTTTGTCAATTTCTTGTAATTTCTGCTGAAAAAGAGAGCGCATTTCGTGAAGCTGTTTACTACTAGCTTTTTTAAGCAAATCTCCAGAAATTCCATTAACTTTTTGAAATATTATTTTTACCTCTTTTAACTCTTGTTCATTTGACTTTAAATACTTGATCCTAATTTTTCTAACCAGTTCACGAGTTTCTGTTACTGTCAGATTTTTCTTTAAGACTTCATCTGTTGCTGCAATCCGTTCGGATGCTGCTTGATTTTCGGAGATGTCTAATGCCTTGGCAGATAGAGTTGCCAATGCTAAAGCATGAGCGCCTTTGAGTCCATGCTGCCTGATGACCTGTTTTAAATCTTGAGGCAGATAAAGCATCGGCATTAGATTAGCTTTCACAGAACTAGGATTTAACCCCAACTCTAGCAGCACTAGTAGTAGACTCTGTTCTTTACCTTTAATTTCCAGTAGTTCTAAGCCCTGTTGCTGTTCATCGACGCTAACAGCCATCAATTTTGCTAGCTCTTTACTATTTCCATTTCTCTCTATTCTTTTAATTACCGTTCCCAACATTGTGGAAACTTCATCCATTGGCAAATTAGCGGACTTCATTACTTCTTTAAATACTGCCTCTGCTTTATCTAAAGGATTCAAGTCTTCAAAGCCAAGAAAAGTTAGTAATGCAGATTGATCTAAGTCCTTAGGCATTGACACTATTACTGCACGAATAGTTGACCAGCCTAGTAATTTAGCTCCTTCAGTACGTAGCTGCCCATCTAACAGTATGTAACGACCATTACTCTGTCTGACTAAGATGACTGCTGAAATCTGCCCGTGTTTTTTGAGTAATCGTGCTTTTGCTTGTATTAATTCTGGTGTAATTGTCTGCCGAGGCTGATTAGGATTCGGGTCAATGAGATTTAAATCAACTTGTACTTCTCCTGATTGATTTTGAAGTTGTTCTCGGAGTTTTTGCAGTTCATTCTCTAATTCAGGAGATTGTGCGGTTCTGAGTCTTTCTATTTCTATTTGAAGTTCAGCAATTTTTTGTTCTTGCTCAGTTTTTTGAACTGCACTACTAAACTTATTAGCAATTTTAGGCAAAGCCACGATTATTTTTTCTCCTTAATTAAAGCAACTAAATCATCTGTAATTTGCTTAAAATCTTTACAAGCAGGATGTTTGGGACGGTATTTTTGTAAAGGTAGCCCGTGAGCGCTAGCATTTTTGAATTCATTGGAACTACGAACTTTGGGGTAAAGTTTCAATTGTAAATGTTCAGTGATTTCTGGTAATTGCTCTAGATATTGTCTGTGCATCGCTACGGTATCATCATACATACTTGGCACAAACCCTAAAATTGGTGGACGAGGTGATAACTGTAACTCATCACTGGTTGAAATGCACCATTCTACCAATTCTGCTGAACCAGAAATCGCTTTCATTTCTAATTGCACTGGAACTAATATGTGAGTTGAAGCGGCTAAAGCGTTAACGTTGAGCATTCCCAATGTGGCCGGACAATCCAAGATTACTAAGTTATGAGGTAATGGGTAGTTTTTTAAGCGATCGCTAAGTGTGTACTCTCCTCGCTTCCTAATTACTAATTCGTTGGCCATTTCAGCCATTAATGGATGTCCTTGGCAGACTTGAATTTTTGATTCTTCCCAAACCGAAATTAATTTCCAATCCCCCTTAAAATCTTTGGATAATGCTTTGACTAGAGTATTAGATACTTCAGCAGGTGGTACCCCACAAAACACATCTAAAGAGCGTTGTGGATCTAAGTCAAGTATTGCTACAGAAAAGCCACGCCGAACTATCTCATATGCAAGGTGTACACTGAGTGTAGTTTTACCTACACCGCCTGCGTTAGCTATCAGTGAGAGAACTATCTGCTTCATATCAGTTTTTTTGTCGGATTTTGAAATTCGACATTAAGCTTTTGAAAAATGTATATCATGCATTTGTATTTGTCACCTATTTCTGTCGTATTTTAAAATACGACACATTTTTAAGGATTGAGAAATAAACAAAATTAAATTGAAATCAACCCAACGTCTATCTAAACCATCAAAACAGCAACAGCCCAAACCCATTACCTCATCTATTAAATCTGATTTGACTTTAGTTGATGAATAACTCAAAATTCAGTAACAGCCTGACCATCCCCCTGTTGAGGAAAAACCCATGAAGCAGCCAAAAGTTGAGCCGCAGGTGACTGGCAAGCGCAACAAGAAAAAAATAGATTTGCCACCAGCAACCAAACCTCATATACCCTTTCAAGACCGTCTCGAAGAACCAGAATTACCGCCAGAACCCTGTCAGCACATGCAATTCCTGGATTGCAACTCGGAGGTAGGGCGTGTGATATTCGAGTGCTACCACTGCAAGCAGGGGATAATCAGCGAGTACACCGGAGATCCCGTAATGGGCGAGTACAAAGGACGACCTTCAGTGATTTTCACAAAGGTAAAATGCCCCAACTGTAAGCAAACAGCAATTAGACTGCAAGCAAGGGAAGTGCTTTCGATTACGGCGATACCTTCTCCTTGGCAGCAATGATGGCACTCTCTCTCTTCAAGAGTGATTAGTAAGAGATATTTACAACTGATAATGCAAAAGCTGAGATTTTTACCCTCAATAATAACTGCACTAACGGCGCTCACACTAACTGATTGTAGCACCGCTACAACTCAAGAGTATGAAGCTACAGCACTCACCAGTTACACCTGGCAAGTTAAATATGCCAATGATCTAAATAGTGAACCACAACCCCGCATTGAAACCTTTGTTACTACTTCAATGCTGAATCGGAATGGAGTAAAACCACCAGGAGCAGTTGTCGGACCAGATGACCGGGGATTATGGTGGCCTACTTTACCGCCGCGACCAAGTGTTGATGAAGTTGAACAACGCAAGAAATCTCAAGAAGAGTCAGGCAAAACTGAATTGGTGAAAGATGTAAAGTACAAATTCACCTATGGAGTGGGTAATGCACAGAATACGCTACCTACTAACTATGAAGTTTATCGGCAGGTCGTGAAAGCGTACCCGACACGGCAGGCTTTGCAATTGACTTTGGGCGTG
>JBBSCU010000385.1:0-3638 GCA_038249935.1 Chroococcales cyanobacterium | reverse complement strand
GTGTATTTGGCATCAGACTATGGTTCACAATTAATAACATGGACTTGCCAATTATCTACCACCCAGATTATGTTGCCCCATTGCCTGAAGGACATCGTTTTCCGATGTCTAAATTCCGACAACTCTACGAATTACTATTAGCTGACGGCGTGGCGCAAACAGAACAGTTTCACACTCCCGAACGTCCCCTGCAAGAACTGATAGAGTTAGTCCACACCCCAAGCTACGTTAAAGCTTACTGTGAAGGAACCCTAGACCCCAAAGCACAGCGTCGCATTGGTTTACCTTGGAGTCCAGCATTAGCGAATCGTACCTGTGTAGCGGTAGGTGGTACGATACTTACTGCTAAAATGGCATTAAGTCAGGGTTTAGCTTGTAATACTGCTGGTGGGACTCATCATGCCTTTCCTAGTTATGGATCTGGTTTTTGTATTTTCAACGATTTAGCGATCGCTTGCCGCGTTTTGCAAAAATTTGGACTCGTCCAAAAAATCCTCATTGTGGATTTGGATGTTCATCAAGGAGACGGCACCGCTTTTATATTCCAAGACGATGAGAGCGTTTTTACTTTCTCTATGCACTGCGAAGTTAATTTTCCCGGTACTAAACAAAACAGCGATTTGGATGTTCCTTTGCCACTGGGAATGGAAGATGACGCTTATTTACAAACTTTAGCGAATTATCTAACAGATTTATTATCTAAAGTCAACCCAGACTTAGTATTTTATGATGCAGGTGTTGATCCGCATATAGGCGATCGCTTGGGCAAATTAGCTCTAACTGATGCTGGCATTTTTCGCCGGGAAATGCAGGTTTTAAGTACCTGTATAAGTAACGGTTATCCTGTCGCTTGCGTCATTGGCGGCGGTTATGCTGATGATATGAAATCCTTAGTTTGGCGACACTCCTTGTTGCATCGCGCCGCCAGTGAAGTTTATCAGCAGTACAAACTTTGATCCCACATTTCCTCAAAAGACTTCTTGGAAAAGCCCAACTTACTTTTAAACTACAGATGAATTTAAAAACCATTTAATCTTACCTCTCTCTGCGCCTCTGCGTCTCTGCGTGAACAAAAATATTTATGTTGAACATTTTTCGTATTTTTGCTTGTATTTGTGTGTAAAGGCAGTACTGAATGAACAAAGTCAAACTCAGAATCTACGAACTAGCAAAAGAATTGAATTTGGATAGCAAGAAGCTATTAGCAATTTGCGAAAAGCTCAAAATTGTAGTCAAAAGCCATAACAGCACCATCTCAGAATTCGAGGTAGAAAGCATTCGTGTAGCAGCAAATAAACTAACAGCAAAATCCTCGAAAATTAAAACAAACTCTGAAGATTGGGGCTATATGTTTATAGCTTCAGCAATTGATAGTTTTATCCGTCACCTTGAAGGTAAAACTGCCCTAGAGGCATATCCTGAATTTAGAGAGCGGCGCGATCGCGCCAATGAGTTAATGTATGAATGTGTTGGTAAAAAGCCTTCTTTATTTTATGTGCGTCGCAAGGGTGCTGGGAAAGAGCAAAGAGAAGAGATTTGGGATTTGACAATAGCAACAGACAGCGATGATTTTCAATTACCCGAAAGACTTGAGAAGCTCAGAAAAACATTAGGATTCAGAGCAGCTGTACAAAAAGATGGACGCGGCGGTTTAAAGATCCTTTCGGCTCAGTTGCTACAACCCTCACGGGGACACGCCGATAGCTATGCTGTACCTTGTCGCTTACGTTTGCTGTCTAATCATCAGCATCATCTCGATATTCCGCCAAAGATATTAGCACGTATAGCAGCAGCACCAGTTTGTGGCGATCATGTACCTACAGAAGATCAGCTGAAAGCTTGGAAAGCGTTTTTGCAAATTGAAGAAAAAATCGCAAAAGCGCGTCAATTTTGCGTGCGTTACATAAGTCATAACTATAGTTTCAAAAGGCGGATCAGTTTTGAAATTGATGTATCCTCAGCCACTCTTGACGGCTTTTATCAAAATTCCCTCGACGTGGAAAACTTTTGGGAACGAGCAAGACGGACAAAAAACGAAGATTTAAAGCTTTTTGAAACTGCTCCCATCGGAAAAAATTGGATTAATGGCCGCCAACTAGGGACTGTTGAAGATGTTGACCCCAACCGTTGTATTATCAGTCTCAGACTAGAACGCGACTTAGCTGAATACATGGCAGCAGAGCGTTATCAATTACCAGCTACCGGATTCTTGTGTTTTGAGGCGGTTGGTGATATTCAGCAGATTCAGCGCAAGAAAAAAGCCTTGGAAGATTTGAATAATGGTTACACCCAGAATCCCTATTTGGGCAACTTTTTATTCGATGCTTCTCAGGCTAGACAAATTAAAACTACTGTTGAACTTCAACCAGAAGATTTGTTATTGTCTTCTGCGAATCCTGGCCAAAAAGCAGCAGTAGAAAAGGTACTTGCCGCTAAGGATCTTGTTCTGATCCAAGGGCCACCGGGTACTGGTAAAACTACTGTAATTGCCGAGATTTGCTATCAAATTGCGCTTCGTGGTGGACGGACTCTAATTGCATCTCAAGCCAATTTAGCAGTAGATAACGCCCTAAGTCGATTAGTTCATAACCCAGTGATTCGGGCTGTACGCAAGGGGAGAGCCGAGAAAGTTGGGGAAGAAGGACAGCCATTTTTAGAAGACCAAGTGATTGGTAGATGGCTAGAAAATACAGCAAATGACTGCGAAAACAATCTTACACAACGGCTTGAAAATATCCAAATTTTCAGTCAGTTATTAGCATCATCACAAAGATTTACAGCTTACTTCCAAGCAGAGGAAGAATTTAATCAGCAACAAAATAAATTCAACCAAAACAAGGTAAAAGTAGAGTCCAACTTTAAAAATCAAGAAAATTCTTATAACGAAACTGTAGAAAAACAGAACGAGGTTGAATCCTTAATTGCAGGTCTAGAAAACATACTAAATACTGCACCAAATATCAACTGGGAAGCTCCAGAAGTTACAGATTTTTTGCCACTTATTAAGCCCTACACAGAAGGTAACAGTTTAATAGAAGAATTTTTAGCAAATGTTCGTCAAGCCATTAAATATACCGATGAACTTGGCTTTGTGCGTCCGGCGATTGGTGCTTTTGGTTTAGCGGTTTGGTTGCGTGAAACTGTAGCAACAGAAATTTATGGTTTTAAAACTGCTTTGATTTATGCTCAAAATGTAAGTCAAGCCATATTAGAAGTTGCAGCATCGGTGCAGGTTGTTAAACAGAATTTTGCCTCGTTAAATCAGTTACAACCAGATTATCAGCAATATCTTACCAAACTGCAAAATATCCAGCAAACAATCCAGATTTGGGAAAACCGCAAACGGGAAATTGATTATATTATCTCAGCAGTTAAAGAATGGAAATCTACAGCATCTTCTCATCTGTATCAAACCTTGAAAGATTGCCATCAATCAGGTTTACCATTAACAGAGAATTTAGTGGACTTACCGCTAGGTTTGTTGATGTTTGCTAATACATTAAAATTACCAATAGTACCAAAGATTTACAAAATTAACCTACCAGAATGGGAGTTATTGACAAAAGCGATCGCTTATGAAATAGAAGGAGGTTTTACTGACAGGAAAGGTAAACAGCATAATTTTAGCTATTTTTTAC
>JBBSCU010000384.1:0-3657 GCA_038249935.1 Chroococcales cyanobacterium | reverse complement strand
GCGTAAGACTTGAGTCATGACTTGATTCCTCAATTGTGCAAATTATAGCAACTTTACTTGTATTTAATTTATTCACTATTAATACTTGTTGATTGGTATATTTTATTTCAAAAATAATTGCGAAATTGTAATATTAGACAGCTAATTCTTCACTAAAAGACTAAAATTTGGGTGGTGGCTTCCAGAATTGATCTGTGTAACACTAGGAAGCCTAGCACCTCAAGCTATTCTTTAACGGGAGGTCAGATAATGGCGATCGCCACCATTAATCCCGCCACTGGGGAAACGCTCAAAACCTTTGAGCCACTAAACGATGTAGAAATTGCCGCTAAACTCGATTTGGCTAATCGGGCTTTTGAACAGTATCGTCAGACGAGTTTCTCAGAGCGATCGCACTGGCTTCAAAAGGCTGCTGATATTCTAGAGCAAGACAAAGCAGAATTTGCTAAGTTGATGACTCTGGAAATGGGTAAGCCTTTCAAAGCTGCGATCGCTGAAGTCGAAAAATGCGCTGCCGTCTGTCGCTATTATGCTGAACACGCCCCTGGTTTCTTAGCTGATGTTTCTGTAAAAACTGATGCTAGCCATAGTTTTGTTCGCTACCAGCCAATGGGTGCAATCCTCGCAGTGATGCCGTGGAATTTCCCCTTTTGGCAAGTATTCCGCTTCGCTGCACCGGCATTGATGGCGGGAAACGTCGGCTTACTCAAACACGCTTCCAATGTGCCGCAGTGCGCCTTGGCAATTGAAGATATTATCCGCCGCGCCGGTTTTCCTGAAGGTGCTTTTCAAACTCTGTTGATCGGTGCTGCTAAAGTTGCCGATTTAATGGCTGACGATCGCATAAAAGCTGCCACTTTGACAGGAAGCGAACCAGCAGGTGCATCCCTCGCCGCCGCCGCTGGTAAACAAATTAAAAAAACCGTCTTGGAATTAGGAGGAAGTGACCCATTTATTGTGTTAGAAAGTGCTGACTTAGAGACAGCAGTTGTCACAGCTACTACAGCGCGGATGTTGAATAACGGGCAATCATGTATTGCAGCAAAACGTTTTATTATCGCAGAAGCGATCGCAGACAAATTTGAAAAATTGCTTTTAGAAAAATTTGAAGCGCTGAAAGTAGGCGATCCCATGCAACCAGATACCGATTTAGGCCCACTGGCAACTCCTAGTATTCTCCAGGATTTAGATAAACAAGTGCAAACTGCCATCAGCAGTGGTGGTAAAGTCCTCACCGGTGGACATCCTTTATCAGATCGTCCAGGTAACTTTTATCCACCCACGATTATTAAAGATATCCCGCTTGAGGCACCAATTGCTAAAAAAGAATTTTTTGGGCCGGTAGCCTTGTTATTTCGCGTTCCCGATATCGATGCTGCCATTAAACTTGCTAATGATTCACCCTTTGGCTTAGGTGCAAGTGCTTGGACAACCAACGCCCAAGAATGCGATCGCTTGGTTGAGGAAATCGAAGCAGGTGCAGTGTTTATCAACAGTATGGTCAAATCAGATCCCCGGTTGCCCTTTGGCGGCATCAAGCGTTCTGGATATGGCAGAGAATTGAGTATCCAGGGTATACATGAGTTTGTCAATCTTAAAACTGTTTGGGTTAAATGATTAGTCATTGGTCATTGGTCATTGGTCATTGGTCAAAGAACAAACAACAAAGGACAAATGACTAATGACAAAGAACAAAAGTCTTATTCGTTAATAGAGTTGTCGGGAAATAAAATGAATACAGCAGAGTTATTGGTGCAATGCCTAGAAAATGAAGGAGTGCAATATATTTTTGGACTCCCTGGTGAAGAAAACTTACACGTTTTGGAAGCTCTAAAACATTCTTCGATTAAATTTATTACAACTCGTCATGAACAGGGTGCAGCATTCATGGCTGATGTCTACGGACGACTCACAGGAAAAGCCGGAGTGTGTCTTTCTACTCTTGGTCCTGGAGCAACCAATTTGATGACTGGAGTGGCAGATGCTAACCTCGATGGTGCGCCCTTAGTCGCAATTACCGGTCAAGTGGGAACAGATCGAATGCATATTGAATCCCATCAATATTTAGATTTGGTGGCAATGTTTGCACCTGTTACCAAGTGGAATAAACAGATTGTGCGACCGAGTATTACACCCGAAGTAGTGCGGAAAGCCTTTAAGCGATCGCAATCTGAAAAACCTGGTGCAGTTCACATTGATTTGCCAGAAAATATTGCAGCCATGCCCGTCGAAGGCAAACCTTTGCGTAAGGATAGTAGCGAAAAGACATACGCATCTTTTGCTAGCATTCGGGCAGCAGCAGCCGCAATTTGCCAAGCAGTTAATCCATTAATCTTAGTCGGAAATGGAGCAATTCGCGCTCATGCTAGTGATGCTGTCACGCAATTTGCCACTTTACTGAATATACCTGTTGCCAATACCTTCATGGGTAAAGGCGTGATTCCCTACACCCATCAATTAGCTTTGTGGTCAGTAGGATTACAGCAAAGAGATTATATTACCTGTGGCTTTGATAACACAGATTTAGTAATTGCGATCGGCTATGATTTGATTGAGTTTTCCCCCAAGAAATGGAATCGTGATGGTGAAATTCCCATTGTGCATATTGGGGTAAGTCCGTCGGAAATTGATAGTAGTTATATTCCCGTCGCCGAAGTAATTGGAGATATTTCAGATTCCCTCTATGAAATCTTAAAATTAGCAGACCGACAAGGTAAACCCGATCCCTTTGGCATCAGCTTAAGGGCAGATATTCGCGCAGATTATGAACAGTATGCCCATGATGACGGATTTCCCATTAAGCCGCAAAAGTTAATTTATGACTTACGGCAAGTTATGGGGCCAGATGATATCGTCATCTCGGATGTTGGCGCACATAAGATGTGGATGGCTCGTCATTATCATTGCCATAGCCCCAATACTTGCATAATTTCCAACGGCTTCGCGGCTATGGGTATCGCCATTCCTGGCGCTTTAGCAGCAAAACTCGTTCATCCCAACCGCAAAGTTGTTGCCGTAACAGGCGATGGCGGCTTTATGATGAATTCTCAAGAATTAGAAACAGCCTTGCGTGTTGGTACGCCCTTTGTCACCATAATTTTTAATGATGGTGGCTATGGGTTGATTGAGTGGAAGCAAGAAAATCATTTTGGCAAAGGAAACTCATCCTTTGTACATTTCAGCAATCCTGATTTTGTCAAATACGCCGAAAGCATGGGTTTAAAAGGCTATCGAGTTGAATCGGCTTTAGATTTGATTCCCACACTCAAAGAAGCCCTCGCTCAAGATGTACCAGCCGTGATAGATTGTCCCGTGGACTACCGCGAGAATCACCTCTTCAGTCAAAAAGCCGGCGAGTTGAGTTGTGGGGTATAAAAAATATTGTACAGACGCGATTAATCGCGTCTGTTAGGAGTTAGGAGTTAGGAGTTATTTATTCCTAACTCCTTATTAATTTCTACTCCTTTAGCCTTTGGCGTAACGCACCGCTTTATTTGACTTAAAAAGACTCGTTGACGAAGCTCAGAGGTTCATCAACGAAGCTCAAAGGTTCGTCCACGAAGCTCAAAGGTTCATCAACGAAGCTCAGAGGTTCATCCACGAAGCTCAAAGGTTCATCAACGAAGCTCAAAGGTTCATCAACGAAGCTCAGAGGTT
>JBBSCU010000383.1:0-3669 GCA_038249935.1 Chroococcales cyanobacterium | reverse complement strand
TCTCTTTTGATGTCTACTGCTATTTTGATATAAAGTCCCAAAGTTTGCAGCATTTGCTCAACCTGTTCTAGCGTCGCCCTTTCTTTGATAATCAGTACCAAAATTACATTCCTACCACAGTAAATTACAGAAAGCATTGTTGCATTAGTCTTTTATCTCAGACTCCAAAACACTCAACAATTTCTCTTCCAACCCAGTCAAATAAGCTCGGTTTAGCTTCCCCAGCATCTCCAAAAACTTCTGCACCGACTCCTCCAACGCACCCGAATACACTCGACTCAAGCGATAAGCCTAACGGCATGGCTTCGCTTACCGCTAATTTCCTGAACCTGCTGACACTTCTGCGGCAGATAGTTGAATAAGCGCAGATGCTTCAGCCCAACAGTACATTCGCTATCCCACACTTTCACGGTATATTAGCTACTGTTTTAAATATTTAAAACAGGATAATTTTAAGACTAATTGACAACAAAAAGTTTTGAATGAAGTTGCCAGACGATAACTTTTGCGGAGCATATTTAAAGCAGAGTATGGCACACGCAATCGAAGTGGGCGCAACACGGGACGATATAACCAGTAATAAGCCTTTTTTAAGTCATTCCACTTTGAACAGGCTTCAAGATGTAGAAAATCTGAAATGTCTACAACTAACCCTCTACCCTGGTGCATCATGACATTACGACCGTGGACATCATGAGGGTGGAGTCCGCGACCTCTAGCATAGTCCAAAGCTTCATCGATGTCCTGTATTACCTGCTGAGGAATTGGTAAACCTAAGTGCATACAATCGTAGAGCGTTGTTCCATTAAGCCGTTTCAAGACTAAAAAACCATCTGCGGCATACAAACACTCCGAGAATGTCGGATGAGAACCTAAACAACGGTAAACTTCTACTTCTTCTTCATATCCTGGTCGTCCTGGAGCATAAATCTTCACTACACAATCAGGGTAGTCAGGATGATCAACAACTGCGGCATAATTTCCTTTGCCCAGCAATCTCCAGGGTTGTGGAAGATATTTGACTTTGAGCGGATCGCGGGGATTGACACTTTCTATTTGTAAACCAGGTAATAAATCTTGATAAATGTTCTTGAGCAAATGCAATAAATGTGGTTTGTTCATATTGGCTCACAATCTGATCCCAAGCAACAACTCAAATATTAGGTAACAGTTTTTGTCAATCTCTCTAATGTGGTTTGCTCTGCTTGATTTTGAATCGCTGCATTGACGGATGATACTTTAATACCCAATTTTCGGGCTATTTGTTTGGGCGTTAAATTCAATGCCCGTAAATTTATGATTTCTTCTTGTTCTGTTGCTGCCATAATTTACTACTTTCTACAAACAAACGGGAGCAGAAATATTAAACCAAAGCAAGATTATATTTCCTATTTTACAGTCCCTTTCAGTCAAAATTGGATCACTTACAGTATTGTTGCATTAGTTTGTGATTTCCAACTCCAGCAAGCTCAACACTTTTTCTTCCAACTCAGTCAAATAAGCGCGGTTTAGTTTCCCAGCATCTCCAAAAACTTCTGCACTGACTCCTCCAGCGCACCCGAATACACTCTTTTTATGCGTTCGCCCTTCGCGTTGGCGGAGCCATCGCTAATCTCCCGCACCTGCTAACATTCTTGGGGCAGATAGTTGAAGGACTTCAGGTGCTGTAACCCAACAGTGTACTCACCATCCCACATTCTCACAGTACAGCTAAACTCGTTCACTGCGCTGACTATACCCCAACACCCACCTTTTCCTCTGAATTCCGGGTTGTCTTTGGCAAGGATTTGGCACACTTCGCCAATTTGGTAAGTATTGGGTACTTGAGTTCGCTCCATTATCCTTTGCACCACATCTTTGACGATTCTACCAGTCGGTACTTTACCGCCAGCAACTTCAACCGCAGTTTGCCATACTTCTTGCTGTTCCTGGGGTTCAAGCTTGGTCATCGGTCGAACTTGCCCCTCGCTGGTAGGCAAGATTTGTCGCTGATCGGAGTGGGTTGTCGCAGGATCATCTTTAATTTCATTTTGTGTCCAATTTGGACACATTTTGATCAAATTATCTACAACTCCGGCAGCTTCAATTAACCTGTAAGGATGACGACGCTCAAACCCAAACCTTTCCTTGCAATACTCTTCAAACGTTGGATGCGTGGAACGATATAATCTGCGATCGCGCAATTCCGCCAATGCCTTCCCTGCCTCAAAAAACGCTCTTTCCACACGGCGCTCTAAATGCAAGCGGTAAGCGTAGCCATGCCGTCAGGCTTATCGCGCTGTTCTTCCTCCGTTAACTCTGAAACTTCAACAGCACTAACCGTAATCGTTGCTGAAGCTGGGTCTTCTTGGGAGATATCTTCATTTGCAGAGTCAGGGGGTGCTTCTGAATTACTAGATGCAGTAGAGGTGGCTTTTTTGCGTCTAGACGGTGGTTTACGCATTATTCCACCCATTATAGGTCAATAATATTTGCTCAGAGTCAATCACAAATAGTTTTGGAGTGAGTAATTAGCTGTGATCGCTTCTTTAAAAGAATTGAAGGCAAGACAAGAGAATTGACATTTATTAAGCATTACCTTCTCCTTCAAGGCTTACACCAAAGTCAGCCCCCAAAACTTCTTCAATTTTACGGAGTGTTTCTAAAGGGAGGGATTGCTTTTCCTCTTCAATTCGATACCAATTCATCTGAGACATCCCGACAGCCTCACAAATTGCCTTAAGTGAGCGCGAATCGGCTTCTCTAACCTCCTTGATTTTTGCACCTAGTCCGGGAACATCAATTGATATCGTTTTCGTAACCTTCATTAGAGATGAAATCATAATCCTTCCTTATTAAACCATCACGTGAAACTTAATGCTTAAATCATAACTCTTCACGTGAAGAGTTGACAACTCATAACGTGACACGTTAGTATATAAATATAAAGAAAGCGCCCGACTACCGATCTGAAGCGCTTCTCTATGTCCATTAAGACTTTATCAATCATGACATACCATATCTACAGCCAACAACAGCTGCAACACAAATCCATTGCCCGTATCAAGCAAATCTACAGCCAAATCGCTTGCACAGTTGAGGTAAGCGACAAACGCTGCAAGGATGCGTGGATTACTGCGATCGCTGAATATCAGGCAAGCAAGATTCAGAAACTCGCCCCTGCCCCCCCCCAACAACCAAGCATTCGCCCAAACGGAACTCAACCAGTTCATCGCAGACCAAGCCGAAGTTGTAGCCCCCGAACTGCTGAGAACAGTAGAAATCACCTTTTACGATCACGAAATCTACGCTGGCGACAAATTGATAGCCAGCATCACTCATGACCACACGGACTTTGTAACGCAACGGTGGGTGGTGACGGTCAACGGTGTAGAAGAACACCGTGCTGATACTTGGGCTAAGTGCCACCGCTACATTCAATGGCATCACCAAGACGGCACACTCCCAGTACAAGAGCAATTATCAGAACCCAATGACACCAGTGGTAACGAAATTATGGTGCAGATTTTCAACGAGTGCGAAAAGTACAGCTTCGACATTTTCGATGATGGAATATACAACAACGACGTGAAGCTAGGTGAAGTGGGCTGCACAGAAGGTCATTGGTGGGTGATGCGTACTGGGGAGTGTCAACAAATACCGTGTGATTCGGCAATGGACGCGGTGTGG
>JBBSCU010000382.1:0-3687 GCA_038249935.1 Chroococcales cyanobacterium | reverse complement strand
GACAGGTTGACCGAAAAGTTCTACAATCTGACTGATTGCGGTAAATTTACTTATTGCCCAATTTAGATAAGCATAGTAAAGATTTTCTAGTGATTGCGTTAGATTGCAGAAGCACTAAATTAATATAAGAAAGTCTTTCATCAAGGGCAGCAAACAAATGGATGTAAAGCTGATTCTAGCTGGATTAACAGTTATATTTACGCTTTCGTGCTTATTTTTTGGCACGAAAAATGGATTCTATAACTCAGATGACTATCACGGCAATGGCTCTGCACATTGAAATAAATCTGTAGACACTTAGGCCACTTCCCGTAAGGTGAGTTGGCTAAGATAGCTCAGAACTTGCAAAGGGAAAATAACAAGAGGCAAATTCCTTCAAATCCTAGTTTGATGGCTTCTCGTTAGCCTACCTTTCCGAACCAGTGCGGGTTCGGTGCAAGCGTCCTCCCCAATCAAAAATCTGTATTCTCAGAGTGTAGGGGCGCACAATAAAACTTACCCCTAAGCCACAAAACCAAAATTTGTGTAACTTTTGGCTTTTGAGATATGTCCATGATGATGAGATTTGAGGGGAGGAGAGCATGAGAGATAATCTATCGGCATCCTCTCGCGTAGATGCTGCGGAAACGGGTACTGAATTAGAATGTTTGCCCTATAGTGTCCAGCATGACGATGAGGGCGTGTGTTTATTGGTGAAGATGGGGCCACACCGCATCCTGTTAGACTGTGGTATGGAGGATATTTCATCGCTAGCTAAGGGTCTTACTAAGTCGGGACGTGGAGCTAGTTCGCCCTTCCCAGCAGATTTAGTTTTGATTAGTCATGCCCACCCAGATCACAGCAGAGGCTTACTGGCACTGCATAAAGCTTTTCCAAAGTTACCTATTTATGGCAGTGAGGTAACTAGCAAGTTACTGCCCTTAAATTGGCTAGACCAAGACCCTCAGGAGATTTCCCAATTTTGTCATGCATTACCGTTGCGATCGCCTGTGGAATTCCAAGAGGGTCTAGTAGCAGAATTATTTCCCGCAGGGCATTTACCAGGGGCAGTGGCAATTCTCCTTACCTACACTACCCAGCAACGTACCTACAAGCTACTGTATACAGGGGACTTTTTCCTGTCAAACTCCCGGTTGGTAGAAGGTTTGCGTTTAGAGGAATTGCGGGGATTAAACTTGGATGTGTTGATCATTGAAGGCAGTTATGGCACATCCCGTCATCCCCATCGCCGCACCCAAGAAAATCAACTAGCAGAGCGAATTAATCGGGCGATCGCTGACCATTGCTCTGTAATCTTTCCCACTCCAGCTTTAGGATTGGGTCAAGAACTATTAATGCTCTTACGGTCACATCACCACTTCACCGGACGAGATTTAGATATTTGGGTAGATGGTGCTGTCGCCACTGGGTGCGATGCGTACCTAGAACTGCTACCCCACCTCCCCCCATCCGTGCAGAATTTCGCCCGCCATCAACCCTTGTTTTGGGATGAACGGGTACGTCCCCGCGTGCGTCGTTTACAGCCAGAACATCGTGCCACTGTAGGCAAGTCACCTTGTATAGTTCTCACAGACTCTACAGCTGATTTAGGTGAATACTGCCAATTAGATACTGGCCCTTGGCTAATCCTCCTACCAGAAAAAATTGATATAAAAGTTAAAAAAGAATATTTAGTACCCACCACTGTCGAAACCTATCTCTTAGCTCAACATAGTGATGGACCTGGTACTACGCAGCTAATTCATAATTTGCGACCCCAGCACGTGATTTTTGTTCACGGTTCTCCTGCCTACTTGGCAGACCTGACTAGCTTAGAGGAGTTGCAAAACCGCTACCATATACATTCCCCGGCGGCTGACACTTTAGTAGAACTGCCCATCGGCGATACATTTTTACAGCCAGCAGCACCAGAGACTAACTACGAAGGCGAATTAACAGAGTTGGGAACAGTAATCACCATCACCCTACCCGATGTGATTACTGCTGACCCGCGTTGGCGGCAGTTTGCCGATACTGGTTTAATCGAAGCTCGTTGGCAAGGGGAAGAACTGGTATTACGGGGATTGTCTCAACGAGAACTGCTTAACCAAAATAGCGATCGCTATACATGGATCGATGTAGACTGTTGTGGTACTTGCCGACACCAAAGAGGGCAGAGGTGTTGGAACCCAGCATCCCCATTGTATAACTTTAAAGTAACTCTAGAAGGTTACTGTCCTGCCTTTGAAGGTTTGTCTAGCCCTGAGTCCTGAGTACTGAGTTAGGATTTATTACTCAGAACTCAGCACTGATTATCAAACAGAATTCGGGAGTCAGAATTCATTCTGAATTCTGTACGAGTGGCGGATGAATAAATGCGTTTAAGAACCCCACCAAATTTTTAATTTGGTGGTCTTCAATCAGTGGCGGGTCTGAATCCCCCACTGATTGATTCTGACTCCTGTTAGCGATAGCGGGGCGATTAGCCCATTCTGACTTCTGAATTCTTCTTCAATCGGGATTTGAATCAGTGTAATGGTTGCGGATGCGTTCCGCTTCAGGACAGTCTTCAGTCATTAGAGGTTCCACGTTACCGCGTGGTACTGAAGCCAATTTTTGCGTTACAGCACCAATGCTCTCGAGGCGAACCATTTCTTCCCAAGAACAAACTTCGTCCTCTTCTTCTGTTTCATAGCGTAGGGTCACTAAATCCCCCTCTATATCGATGATGCGGGCGCGTTCAATCCAGCGTTGCTGGTCCCGCAAGAAAACACATACCTCGCGCCCATCGCAACACAGTTGATAAATCTTGCGGTGTAGCATGTATTGTTTCTGCCTTTTTAAACAACGTAGTTAAACCTGTCAAAATCTGGGTTCTACCCCTTTACATTACACCTTTAAGAGGTTAATTTCATCCTTGAGAACAAGTACGATTCATAACCCAATCCCAAGACTTGCTTGTAGTTGCCAAAATATCGGGAAATGTTGGGTCATCAATCAAGGGTTGCTCTAGCTATGAACTCAATCTCCCTCTAGCTTGTTCTAGGGAATGTATGCTTCATAGAAGTCAAACAATTCGATACCTGTCCTAACCAGGTTTATATTTCTTGGTGAGTCATTCTTACAATTATGTAATAAAGAATACTCCAAAACAATCGTTGATTGCGGTTGTTTAACTTGCCTACTTTTACTCATTGGCATTACTGGGAAGTCTGGGGACTTGGTTTTACTTTTACCCACTTGTATCTGATCTTAACTCATTCTCTTGCTGACCTTGATGGTTTTCAACAACAATACCCAAATAGTTTTGAGTTTTGAGGATTTTTGCCTGATCAGGACTAGGGGAAAGGCAAGGGAGTAGAAATACTTACACAAAGTTCTCTTCTGCCTCTCTGCTCTCCTGCTTCTGTTGAAGTATCAGCACTATTTCTCCGATAAAGGAAATTCCATGAGCAGATTCGACGAGGATGCCTCTCGTTTAATTTGGCCGGCGCGAACTGCATCGTATAAGCTTGCGAGAGCTGGTAAATCTTCTGACTGATAGCATTTAGTGGTCAGCACTTGATGGAGTAAACCCTCAGATTCAACACTAAGATATCCAGTTTGGAAAGCAGATTCAATAAGTGTGCGAATCATCTTGATTAGGGCAGAGTGAGCAATTTATTAAGTCCAGTATGGAACATTTTTCTTTGTTGCTAATTGATACGG
>JBBSCU010000381.1:0-3715 GCA_038249935.1 Chroococcales cyanobacterium | reverse complement strand
TCCCGGTGCGACAAAAGGTGCAGGAAAGCACTTTTATTCGCTAGAGGATGTAATTATGGCTTTCCAGCAAGATCAAATTGACTTGCACGCCTATATTTACGTGCGGTTTGACGGTGAAATAGAATCAGACCAACCGGATACAGAACCCGTCAAAGTGACGGAAAACGAGGATGGTACCCGCACATTACTCTATAAGTTTCGTCGAGTCAGACAAGACGCTAAAGGCAATGTACTTTCACAGTATATATACACAACTCCTGGCCGCGTTATTTACAACAATGCCATTCAGGAAGCACTAGCAAGTTAGGGAGTAGGGCATGGCGCATGGGGCATAGCGAATGGGAAAAATTACCAATGCACAATGCCCAATGCCCAATGCCCAATGCCCAATGCCCAATGCCCAATGCCCAATGCCCAATCCCCATCTTCACCCCCTCTTTAACTTTCGATCTAAATAGGTGAACTTTTAAGAATATTATGAAAGTCTATTTGTCGTTGCTAGTATTCAACAGCTAGGAGCGTACAATAAATGTAAATAAGTACGTGTAGGGATAATTTAGAGATCATGGGCAATTATCACCCGTAATCGCCCATAATCACTGATTTACCGACAAAACTTCTAAAAAGCTATCGTCTAGTCAGTTATATGAAAAATGCGATTTGAAACTTAAGCTGTTACTTTGGTGCTATTTCGGGGAATCATGTAGCTGTGCCTTAAAGATTTCTCAGTGAATTAGCCCAAATGATCAATATAACTACTTTACAAAACTTTAGACAAAACCAATTCACAGTATATCAAACCTATGAATATGCAAGAGAAAACTACCGAAGCGGAAAACACACGAGCCGATAAGGTAGAAATTGCTGTCCGCCTAGACTCCGAGTTACTAGAGCAAATTCAGCATCTCACCAATGACCCAAGCAAAGTGATTGAAGTGGCGATTCGCCAGTGGTTGCGGGGTGAAATTCTCAGAGATGATGAACTGACGCGTACTCCTGTGCGTACCCCCGTTCCTCCTCGGGGTGAATGGAATGATTGACACTATAAAAAAGTCAAGTTTGCTAATCTGTATTTCAGAAAACCAAGAAATACTCAATAAAAACGAAAAAGCTGTAAAAATTCATGCAAAAGTTTGAGCAGCTTTAGTAAAATTACGGTCGGATACCCTTTGTTTATCCAACTCAATTAATGACTATTATTGCCAATTCCCAATTAGCGAATGTATTTTCCCCAAATCTGGAATCTATTACCAGTAGGACTGATGGCTCATTACCAACTCTAGGAGCCGAGTTGGTGTACACACAAGATGGGGCAGGGCGCTATCTGACCTTTTGTTGGCAGTACAGCGACCTACTGGGGTTAAATACCGAAAAAATAGTTGACGAACTGAACCAAGCCCAAACCTTTGCGCCAGTGGATAAGGTTAGCTATTTGGAACGATTGCACCGAATTTTGACAAGTTTGCTGCCAGAAAGGTTTCAATGTTGGTTTAGCTACCACCAGGAATTATTTGAGTTGGAGTTGGTAATTAGTCCGATTATGCCAAGTTTGGGAACGGCTGCCACTACAGTTTTAGTCATGGGACGTTTGCTGCAAGCCACACTCAACAAAAAACAAGTGCGTGTGACATCAAGAAAGCCCACACAAATAGAGTTGGTTTTACGTTCACAGCAACACCAAAAACTGGTAAATCGGATTACCAGGAATATCCGTCGGACATTGGATTTAGATATTATTTGGCAACAAACAGTTGACAGTTTAGGGAAAGCACTGCGACTAGAACGCTGTATTATTTGTCGTCCCTACGAACCCTGTAGCTCAAAAGTGAAAGTGATGGCTGAGTATCACCAGCCAGAACTCACCTCAATGCTTGGCTCAGAAGAAATAGATATAGCTTCTGAGCCGGCCTTTGCTCAAGCCCTAACAACCCTAGAACCAGTTGTAATAGAAGTGCCTGGATACACTGAGTCTAGGCGGCAAAAAACTTTGGTAGTTGCGACTTGCTATCAAGACCAAGCCAATGGATTGGTTGCCTTGACTTGGCAGGATGAATGCTACACATTGACAGAATCGGAACTAGAACTCGCAAAAGAAGCAGCAGATCAGTTGGGAACTGCGATCGCTCATGCTACTTTATATAAAGAATTAGAAGCAGCCCGTCAAAAAGCTGAAGAAGCTTCCCGCCTAAAGAGCGAGTTTCTAGCTAATGTATCCCATGAAATTCGTACCCCCCTCAACGGGATGATTGGCTTTTTAAAGCTGATTTTAGAAGGGATGGCAGATGACCCCGAAGAACAAAACCAATTTTTGACAGAAGCTCACCACTTATCGATACATCTACTGAATATCATTAATGATATTTTGGACATTGCCAAAATCGAAGCTGGCAAAATGGAGCTAGTTTACGCTCCAGTCAAGCTAGATGAGCTATTTAGTGATGTAGAAAATTTTATGCGTCCCCAAGCAGAAATGAGAAACCTCAGCTTTCGGATGCAGATGCCTGCTACCTCTGATGAAATTATTGTCCAAAGCAATTATCAACGGTTGCTACAAGTTATGCTCAATTTGTTAGGTAACGCCATCAAATTTACCCATGAAGGCGGCGTAACTGTCAGTGCCGATTTAGTACTTAAAAAAGCGAAGGCGAACTTTCAAGGTCAGCAATTTCCTGGTATGGTGAGAGTACGTGTGGCAGACACTGGCATCGGTGTTTCCTTGGACAAACAAGATAAACTATTTCAATTATTCTCTCAGGTGGATGGCTCCCGCACTCGCCAGTATGGTGGTACAGGTTTAGGACTGGCAATATCCCAGAAGCTCGTGGAGGCAATGGGCGGCGAGGTACATTTTTATAGTCTGGGCGAAGGACTTGGCTCAACAGTCACATTCACCGTGCCACTGTATCAACAACCAGTCATGGTTTCATCTAGTGATAGCGACTCAATAAACAGTTGTGAGTGCTGAGTTTCGATACTTGGCAATACTGGGTTTTGAGTTTTTAACTTTAAATTGTTTGAGCAATTATTATTTAATAAACGTGAGTTCGACGGGCATAATTAATTGACCGTAGTGGCTAGTACAGCTTGGCGGAAATAAGCAGACCATTGAAAGCCACGAAAATTTGATTGCTCGCAAGGTTTAAAAATAGTATGTGTATTTCCCCCGTACATTACTAGGACTTGGCTTAGGGGAGTTATCATCGTGCTTCTAACCAAGCCTGTAAATCAGCCACGCTGGTAAAATCTAACAGTGCTTCGCTCAAATCTTCTAGAACAGGCAAAGATAAACTAGAAACTGAGAAGCGTATTTCCTCAGAGAATTCCTGCCTAAATCGTTTAGTCAACAGGCGAATTACAAGATTAGCTGCCTCTTCCTGTCGTCCTTCTAAACGTCCTTCTAAACGTCCTTCTTCCTTGATTTCTCGATAAACTCGCGTTTGCTGTAGTGTTATACCTAACATCTGTTCTACATCCCTTTGGCTTAATTGTTCAAACTTATAGACCATTATTGTCGTGATCATCTCTATTATGGTGCGACTTGCAGTTTCGGATTGTTCAACAGAAGAACGCTCAAGTAAATATCTAGCTTCTTGTAGTGCTTGCTGTTCTGTTACAGTAGTTAACACCATCAGCGCTACCCATAAAGGTAATTGGCGAATATCCCCCAATTCATCCAGATACACGCGATGCACTTGGTTTCCGTTAAGTAGGGTTC
>JBBSCU010000380.1:0-3743 GCA_038249935.1 Chroococcales cyanobacterium | reverse complement strand
GGGTTGTGAACCCAAAAAGTTTTCCTGGTGTCTATTGCGCGGTGGAACCACACTGAACCCTTCCCGAACTCAGAGGTGAAACGCTGTTGCGGCAACGATAGTTTAGGGGTAGCCCTACGCAAAAATAGCTCGATGCCAGGTTTAATTTTACAAACAAACCCCCCTACCTCACATCAGAGCTAGGGGGGTTTTGTTTCTCATGAATTTAGTATTGAAACAAATCGCTATGATTTATGACTCAAGAATTTTGGGATTTAAGAAAGTCTATTCTTGATGGACGTTATGACAATGCTTTGGTAATTGTTGATGAGTTGGAGTTGATGAGTCGAAAGAGTTATATCCGAAATATTAGGAGTTTCCTCATTAGACTCAGCAATTCTCAATTTGAACTGGCATCTCTGATTTTACGTTGATGCCTCAGCGAACAGTTGAGAATGATTGCAATAAGAGAACCCAAAACAATCACTTTTCCGAGAAGTCCGGCTCAAAACCTAGTTTTAGCGAGCCAAAATGCCCAGAAAAAAACTAAAACTTCGTCTAAAATTCTTACGTTGTCCTAAATTTAGAATTGCTGCATTAGACTCATAGAACTTGCTTTAGGGGATGGGTTAATCCTACGATTTGGAACTTGAGATGATTAGAGAATTTACTCGTTCGCATTCGCAGGTCGGATAAGAGAGTCACCTCCCATGTTTAGGTTAAAGGTTTATCGCCGGCTTCTTCCTGTCGTCCCCTGTCCCTCTCTCCTTGTGGTGCAGACATGATTTGCTTTTGCTGTTCTTGTAGCCAATTTTCAAAGAGTTCATTCAGTAGACGCACTTTCATGAGTTCATCTAGT
Source organism: Chroococcales cyanobacterium (assembly GCA_038249935.1). Taxonomy (GTDB): domain Bacteria; phylum Cyanobacteriota; class Cyanobacteriia; order Cyanobacteriales; family Nostocaceae; genus Nostoc. Next base: position 2,905 of record JBBSCU010000380.1, on the reverse strand, counting down.
TGTGCGGGGATAAATTTTTCCAGCCGCAAAATCACGAACCACTCAGCAATACGGCTAGGAGGCAATATCTGACCTGGTTGACTGCTAGAGAGCATTTGCACCATTATCGGATGTAGTGCATTGAGTTCAACCGGGCCTACTAAACCGCCAGTTTGGGCTTCTGGACCGAGTGAGTATTCCCGCGCCAAGTTAGCAAAAGAGTTTTCTTTTGCCTGAATCCGGAAATAAAGTTCTTGGGCAATTCCTACATCTTGGGTTCGCAGTAGAGAATAAATTACTTTGTCCAGTTTTGCCTTGGACTGAAAAAAGTAAGATTCCAGTTTATTGCCCCAAGTGGCTTGCTTGAATTTTTCAATTTTCAGCTTACGAGTGGTAATAACTTCTATTTGTTCAGGGTTCAGCCCTTGACGTGCCATCCAAGCTTGGATATCTTCTTCATTTTTGAACTGTTTTTCAGTGTAAAACTGCTGTTTAGCTTGGGCTACTTCCTCAGATGTACACTCTATTGTTACGTTTGCAGAGTGTGAGCTTTGCTCAATTGCCTCATCAATGATCAATTCCCGCTGCAATTGTGGCAGCATTTGGTAATTTGCCAGTAAAGAAATCAGTTCACTAGCTGTGATTGTACGATTACCGATTTGGATTGCTTCAGTCATCATTAGCTCTCGGGCATCTCAATAATATCTCGTCTCTCAAGAAGCTAAGTCGTAGCCTATTCACTGGGAACTTTTGCCTTAGTCCCACCGAGTTAGGTGCGCTAACCTCACTTTCGCAATAATTAAATAATAATTTGCTAAGGTACTTTAAAATATACAGTTTATATGAGTTTTTATCAAAGATTCTACGTAAATACGACCAGATGTGAAAACAGGGTTAAAAGGGATTGGCGATTGGGAGAGTTTAGTCCCCAGTCGATTAATTAAGGGCTTTAGGGGCTTGCGGAGAAATAAAATACCAGCCATTCTACAAGAATAGGAAGCGCAAAGCTGCCAGTGCCTGCTCCAATCAGCAATTCTAAATTCAAAAAAATTAGGAGGTATTGCGTGGTTTCCAGGGTGCTGACTCGGAGATCATATGACAAATCTTAATAATTGAAGCAAAAATTTCTAGAAGCTGCTAATCTTTTTTAAATAAAAATTCAGAACTTACACGGATATGATTCCGCCTGAAAATTACTAAAATAATATATTAATACTGAATTTACCATGATGTGGACTATAGCAACCTAATTGAGTAATGAAATATTAGCATAAAACTAAAGTCTGCTAACAAAAACTCTACATACATGAGTTATTTACTAGCAAGATTGTTGCTATCTTACTTGGTTTTAAATAATCTTGATTTAGACTGTTATAGACAATTTTAATAATAGGAACAAAGTATGGTACACCGGGAAGTTATTTCAAATAATCTAGTAAATGAGTTTAAAAATTGTACTCAGTTGCAATATAATGGGAAATTAAATATTAAGAGTTCAAAGGGCAGCCAATGGACTTTTTACTATCGGCTGGGACGGATAGTTTGGGCAACGGGCGGAACTCATCCCTTCCGACGCTGGCGTAGACACATAGCACAAAATTGTCCCCAGATTGATGTTGATAAATTACAGGTGCGTTTGCAAGACCTATCAATAAATTACTGGGATTATAACCTTTTAGAAATATTGTATAAAAGGCAGAAAATCCAGCGTGAACAGATTCAGTCTATTGTGGAAAGCACCATAGCAGAGCTATTATTTGATGTAGCTCTGCAAGCAAACTTTACTTCAATGAGTTGCGATCGCACTCAAGAAGTTATCCTAGAAACACCAATGAGCTTCACGAGTACAGAAATGCCTGTAAAGCACATGGAAGACTCGTGGAAAATTTGGTCAGAAGCTGGTTTAGCAAATTTTTCTCCTGACTTGACACCAGTTCTGCGGCGACCAGAGCAACTTGAGCAGATGGTAAGTCCATCTGTTTACAAAAACTTTGTCAATTTAATTAACGGCAAATTTACTCTGCGAGATTTAGCCGTGAAAATGAAGCAGAGTGTACTACCACTCACGCGTTCGTTACTTCCATATATTCTTAAAGGAATCATTGAATTGGTGGAAGCACCTGACTTACCTTTAGGAGTTGTTGAAGTCAACAATAATTCCACCACCACACAAGCCAAGAAGCGGACTGCTCCCTTAATAGCTTGCGTGGATGATAGCCCTCAAGTCTGTAAAATGCTAGAGGATATTATCACTTCCAATGGATTGAGATTTGTCAAAATTCAAGATGCTGTACAAGCTCTACCAACCCTAATTCAGGAGAAACCAGACCTGGTTTTCTTGGATTTGATTATGCCAGTTGCCAGTGGTTATGAAATTTGTACTCAGTTGCGACGAATATCTACTTTTGCCAACACACCAATAATCGTATTAACAGGCAATGATGGTTTTTTAGATAGAGTTCGTGCAAAGGTAGTTGGTTCTACAGATTTTCTCACAAAACCCGTAATGGCTGATAAGGTAATGGCCATAATACGTAAATATTTACCTATAGCAAGTGTATCCATTGACAAGAATAAATCTAATTAAGAGGTTTGTAATTAGGGAATTAGAGGCTAAGAGGATGAATGAACAAGTCCTCTTCTTGGTAGCAAATACTTTGAGATCCCCCTAAATCCACGCCACGTGCTTCTCCCAAGGGGAGACGCTGCGCGTAGCTTGCTTCCCCGCAGGGGTACAAGTCGGGAAACCCGCCCAACGCAGTGGCTCCCCTTAAAGAAGGGGGACTTTGAGAGAGGTTGCCCCTAGGCTGTTGACTTTGTTGGTTTTAAGGCAAAATTATTTCATACAATAATATTGTCGTGAAATTAGAAGAGAGTCAAAGTAAATGCAAGAGTTTAAAAGCCCAGTAAGTAGATTAGCAAGATT
>JBBSCU010000379.1:0-3763 GCA_038249935.1 Chroococcales cyanobacterium | reverse complement strand
GAAGCGATCGCTTCGTTGTATATATTTAATAACTGTTGTCTGCCAATTAGCGCACTTACCAACATCAACAAACTAGAACGGGGTAAGTGAAAATTGGTAATTAAACCATCCACCACCCGCCATTGGTAGCCGGGATAAATAAATAAGTCTGTCTTACCGCAAAATGGTTGTAAATTCCCAGATTGAGCCGCCCCTTCTAAAGCCCTTACTACCGTTGTTCCCACAGCAATAATCCGACCGCCAGCTGCTTTAGTGGCGCGGATTTGCTCTACTGTGGCGGCGGGAATCTCAACCCATTCTTCATGCATCTGGTGGGTAGTTACATCCTCCACTTCCACCGGGCGAAATGTGCCTACCCCAACGTGTAGCGTTATAAAAGCTTGATTGATATTGCGATCGCGCAACTTTTGTAATAATTCTGGAGTAAAATGTAATCCTGCCGTCGGAGCTGCGATCGCTCCTGGCTGTTGGGCATAAACTGTTTGATACTGTTCATCAGCAGCTGACGAGTCAGTAATGTACGGTGGTAGCGGTACTTCACCAAATACCTCTAACAGCTGCACCAAAGACTTTCCCTCTGGCACATCAAATTGCAACAAACGCCCCCCGGTTGCTGCGTCTGTTTCTAGAACCGTAGCTGTGAGTTGGGTACTGGGGACTGGGTGGGAATCTTCCCAATCTCCAATCCCGTTCGGCTGACGCTCACGGCAAAAGCCTAATTTTTGATCCCTAATGCCCAATCGCCTTGCTTCAAAAATAATCTTCGCTCCCTGTTTGAAGCTTTTTCCTGGTTTAACTAAAGCTAACCAACAGTTATATTGCCGTTCTTCCAACAGCAACACCTGAATTTTAGCACCAGTGGATTTATGACCATAAAGCCGCGCTGGAATAACTTTTGTATTGTTCATAACCAACAAATCACCAGAGCGAAGCAGTGCAGGTAAATCATGGAAAATGTGGTGCAGTGGTGCTGTTTGGCTGCCGATAGTGGGAGAATTAACTACCAGTAACCGTGAACTATCTCTAGGAACTGCTGGGTTTTGAGCAATGAGTTCTGGAGGTAGTTCGTAGTCATACCCAGCTACCGAACGATCTAATTCAAAATCTTTTGCTTGTGGGTTAGAGGTGTTGTTCAAATTGGTCTGTACTAGTTTTTGCTTTATTTAGTATTTATACTCTCTTAAAAAAGCTGGTTTGAGCTTTTCCTTCTAAAAGAACTCTAAGCCATCACCACTTAATTTCATCGCTAGGCTATAAGATTGATATTATTAGGTAACACGGAACAATTAATATAAAAATTGGGTAAACCTCCCTATCTAAAAACGGGGGATTTTACCCTACCGGGAACAGGCATTAATTGATGAATATAGATATGTAGGATTGGCTTTGATCCCAAGCACCAACAAACATGGAATATTTGTATTATCTGGCAAATGCCAGTCTAACTCTGAGGGTTGTTCAACACCTCCACGCTAGACCCCAGACACCTGTTTCGTTCGTCACCGTAATTCATCAAATTGATGGCTGGGTGGTTAGGATCAAACTCAAAGGTCAAGTCTCGTCTCAAGAAGATGGCGACTTTCGCGCTTTTCTAAATGAATTAGGAATTAGCTACGAGCCGCCAATGAGGGTGCAAATGGCACTTTGGAGTTTGGAAGCGGGACAATGCCCTGTGGACGTGATGCGTCGCTATCAGGTAGCCATAGTTTCTCACGGCAACCCAGAGAGAGACGAAATCGAAGCGTTCCGACAACAGTTTGTCCGTGGCTTAGGCTACTGCCCAGAAACTTTAGCGTGACACTATTTGGTTGTAACGCCACTACAAAATTATTGGTCATAAGACCTTGCGGTAAGTGGGAAACTCAGTGTCTTTAGACCTGAGAGTGTCAATGGTAATCAAGATATTTTATCCATTACCAACTAACCGATCAACCATTATCAACTAAAGAGTCGAAAGCTGCAAGAATGTATTCTTGCAGCTTAAACTTGTATCCGGCTACTGATGAAGTAGCCAAAGCTTCTTGGGTTGCTGTAACCCCAGTCAAATTTTTTGATATCCGTTGACAGTAGACAATAGCAACATCAAATCGGCAAGAATAATCTGCCTTCTCAGGGTACTGGGCTAAAAATATTCCAGCTGTACGCCAGATTTTTGCTTGCTTTTGTGGAGTGATTGCGCCTCTTCCCCCTGCATCCCAACTACCTGAACTGCGGGTTTTGACTTCAACAAATGCCAGTAATGAGTGCTGAGTCGTGAGTCCTGAGTTCTGAGTATTGAGTCCTAAGTCCTGTGTGCTGAGTAAGAAGTTCTCCCTCTGCTCCCCTGCTTCCCCTTCTTCTGCATCATATTGGGCAATAATATCGATTTCTCCCCAACGGCTAGAAAAGCGACGATGGAGAATTATCCAACCTGTAGATTGCAACCATTGGGCTACTAGGTCTTCTCCTGATGCACCAATATCTGGATAATGAGATGGAGGAAGGTTAGCCATTGACTAAAAATATTATGAATTATAGGTTAAGCGATGTCTACGACGGGCTACGCCTACGCACAGCAGATTCTACACTCGACTCATCCCATACCGAGTTAGAGTTACAACGTAAAACAGACCATCGAATTTGGGCAAGTATACTCAGTTTATTCCTTTGGGGAATAGTTGGCATCACGGCAACGGTCGGTTTTGCTCCCACAGCTTTAGCACTCGAATATAATAAAGAAATTTTGGTCGAGGCTGATTTCTCTGGACGTGATTTAACAGACTCCAGCTTTACCAAAGCGAATCTCCGCCAAAGCAACTTCAGCCGAGCTAATTTGCGCGGTGTCAGTTTTTTCGCAGCAAATTTGGAGTCTGCAAATTTGGAGGGAGCTGACTTGACAAATGCGACTCTAGACTCCGCTCGCCTAATCAAAGCAAACTTGACAAATGCACTGTTGGAGGGTGCTTTTGCTGCTAACGCCAGATTTGATGGTGCAATCATTGACGGGGCAGATTTTACCGATGCGCTACTGCGTTCCGATGAACAAAAAAAATTGTGCAAACTTGCCAAAGGAACTAATCCAATTACAGGACGAGATACCCGTGATACGTTGTTTTGTCCCTAAAATTTCCTAAAAGATATGGCAAGGCATTACCAGCCATGTTCAGTCCTTCAAGATTATTATTATCCAACTTTAGATGTATTGACTTTTGGATAAATGTGTGTAATTGGATAAATATTGCGATCGCACTTTTCAATAACTTGAGGGCTTTTTTTGCTATCTTCTGGGTTTGGTAGTGAGGCGATCGCATCTGATGCCCAAATGGGAACTATAAGAAAGGAGGATTATACCATGCTTTGGTATTAAGCAAAGAAACGTAATCCTGGATTAGACTAGTCGCTAGCAGAATGTGGGTTTAACGCCATCAATCACGGCGTAAGCGAGATCTAACTCATCATCAAAAATTTGCCCACATAGTTCATCTTTTTTAAGGTGCTGCCACTGCCACTCCAATTCAATTGGGTTCATCTCGGAGCAGTATGGGGGCAAAAAAAATATGTACAAACCCATATTTTCCCACTTAGTCCATAGCTTTTGCACTTCCTTACATCGGTGTATCGGTCCGTTATCCTGTACAATTACCCTGATGCGTCCAGCTTTTTGAGCTTCTTGGGCAACATAAACCATCATTTGGATGTAGGATTTCCGATCAACCCCACCGATTACCAAACCATAAATAAAACTAATTAAAGGTTGAAAAAACCCGATAATACTTAATCTCCG
>JBBSCU010000378.1:0-3767 GCA_038249935.1 Chroococcales cyanobacterium | reverse complement strand
CTGATCTGCCTCCTGTGGAACCTTTAGAAACCACATTTTACCAAAGCCTTTGATTAGATGTTGCGCCCAATAGTAATCTGAGGATGGCATGTCTTTTCTCCATAGTCTTTATACGTTTTCAGAAAGTGGTGCGATCGCTCATCTGTGTAGGGTAGACTCAAACTTGAAATTCAGAAAATTGAGAACTAATTCAATTCTCTGGTCTCATGATTTGGATTGATAGGGCGCTGCCCAAACGATAACTAATGCAATGAATGCAGGAGCTGTTTGCAGTAAAAGTGTAGTTGGTCGCAAGGTAAACGCACCAAATATTCCGGCGATAATCACACAAATCAGAAAGAAGAGCCTGATTTGAAAAGAGTCTTTGGTAAATGCACCCCATATTAATCCAGCCGCAACAAAGCTGTTATAAAGACCTGCATTTTGAACAATCGGTGTAACTTGTTTGGCTACTTCAGCCGTAAAGTTAAGCCTTTCATAGATTGCAGGAGTTTCCCAGAAAAATATTTCTACGGCTGCAATAACAATGTGAATAACAGCGACGATCGCTACAGAAACACTAGCTACAATTGACATGGCAAAAGCCTTCTAGTTGAATTAGTTAAAGATTGTTCGTTAGTAAAGCTTAACCAAATGCCAAAATGACTAACATCCCTTATTGCGATCTTGAAAGCGATCGCTATTGAGAAGAGTTTGCATTCTCTGGACGTTACTACGTAAAAGGAAACTTAGTAAATAAATCCATTAAGACGTAGCCCGTGAAGTTGCGACTATACCAGTTTCATTCTCTTGTTGGTGGACTTACCTCGAAATGAGCATGATTATGATGACCAGGTACTTGAATACAAAGTCCTTTTAGGATCAAAGCTGTGTCGTTAAGGAAAACAGCGCGAACTCGTCCTTGTTTACGGAGTGCTCTAATCATCGCCTCCATAGCGGCTCGATCATAATTAGGACTGCTGACAGTAATTCCTCCAGACTGACCATTAGTTTTTGGTAGACGAATATCACAGGCTAAACCTGTCTCGTGACCTGAATGCTGTGGAGTGTCACCACCGTAGGGCAGACTAATATCGTTAATTGCAAGCAAAGCTATTCCGGTGTTACCTTTACGATGATTTGTTTCATAAGCTCTTCCAGCAGCTTCAATAACTTCAGCCATCCAGTCAGTGCCAAAATCATGTTCATCATGGGTCTGTTGACGCTCAAAGTTAATAAACCCTGTTCCTTTAAGGGGCATTACCTGCCAGTGAGGAGCATTTTTTGCCTGCAACCATTGATGAGTGGGTCCTCCTAGATCAATTCGCCCATCTCCTTTTGAGGAGTTACGACCAACGATAATGGATTGGAAGAGGCGAATAGCTTGTACTGTTCCTGTGTCTACGGAATTACCCGTAGCGCTCCAGGTATAGCCTAAATCACGCAGTCTCTGCTTAACCATCAGCACATCATCTTTGCGGTTTACTCCACCTAGCCCAACACTACCAGTTAGTTCTAGTTTTACTGCGCCTGGAGGGTTCGGGGCTTCTGGATCACCTCCATCATCAATCGGAAGTTTTGCTTTGATCTGTGCAGAAACCGTTTCACGGTCTACTGATACTTCTAACTTGCGATCGCCCTTTCCTCTAAACACAAAATCAAATTCCCATTTCCCATCTTGTCCAATGGAAACACCTTGACTTGGAAACTTATTGTCTATTTCGATTGACAAAGCCTTTCCTACGCTGCTCAAAGAAGCAAGCCCATCCACTCTGAAGTTTTGTCCTACTTCAACTTCTTCAGGAACACGAAGGATTTGTAATTTCTGAGGTGTTACAGGAACAACTAGCCCAGAGGCTGTTACTAATAACTGCTGTGCTTCTGGAAGTAATTGCAGCACCTTTGTGACATAGCTGATATCCGCTGCATAGCCTTGGCGTTGCAGAAAGCCAATAAAGTTTTCAGGAGTGTTGGTATGGTCTTCTAAGCCTTTGTAGGGGAGACGGGTTAGAAACTTCCAGTACCCAACAATAAACTCCTTAATCCCAGCGAATTTACAGAATTCAACAGGTACTGACTCAGAAGGAACTTGAATCAAATCGGATATGGCAAACCCAGCCATCCCGTCTCGCCATTTCAGTCCTGCAAAATTTAGACATTCGTTTGCCAGTTTGCTAGTTGCCCTACCCGACTCCAATAGCCATTGAGAAAGTGTTACTTCTTTAAGTAGCTGTTGCCTTGCTACATCTATCTTGCTAGAGTCAATTCCTACCGTTGTAAAGATAGATACCAAATCAGTATCAGCGTATTGTTTCACTAAATCATTGAGTAATGCCATAGCTAAAGTTCCGTTGTAAGTATTGTTCCAAATTCAATGCTTTGAGAAGTGCCAAGGAAGTCTTCAATCTGTGAGGAGCGATCGCTCTACCCATCTGAAAAGTGAGATTGATACAGATGGTCTGAGTTAAAGGCGATCGCACCCCACTATTTCAGTTCAAACGGTCAAGGTCATGGGTTCTCATTAAGCCAGTTGAGAATTGCTCGACCGATCGCCTGTCCTCCACGAGCTGACAAGTCCTTTTTATCAGGGATGCTGGGAATATCTAGAAAATAAACTTCGGCAAGTACTGCTGCGCGAACATTAGTATCTTCTGCTCCTGATAGAACACCAAGGTTGCGAGTTGCGTTGACTCCATCTCCACGACGAAGATTAATTTTGAGTTCTGCTGCTACCTCGCTAGCAATCATTTCAGCTAGCTTACGGTCTGGGGCATCAGCTTTTGTTTTGTGAATCAGTGTCTCTGTGCCTTGAACAACCTGATTGAAGGCATTGTGGTGAACACTGCAAAACACATCAAACCCAGCAGATTGAAGACCAATGGTGTGTAAGCCCCCTTGGGGGGTATCAATGACGGTGCAAAATACCCCTGCTTGATCAAGAACATCCCGTGCAGCATTGGCCGTGATAATATTCAGCGTGTGTTCTGTCGTTCCATCAGGGGCGATCGCTCCCGGATCAAATGTAGTACCCGGACCGTGACCAATTTCGAGAAGGACTCGATGTTTTGAGGATGGTGGTGGTGGGAAAAGTGGAGTGACTGGAATGGATTCACTGGCAGGTGCAACCTGAAATGTATTCGCTCCAGAATGTTTGCTCAAAAAGCTAATCAGAGTGTCTTTGACATTACCTTTATGAGTTTCAACCCCACTTGTTCCATTCATAGCAACTACAACGGGTTGACCTGCGTCATCTCGAAAGAAATGGAACCAGGTTGCTGTTGATGGAGATGCAGCACTAGATCCAGAGTTTTGGTCTTCTTCTGGAAGGCGATCGACTGCCTCAGTAGGTTCATTGGGCATACCTGGTTTAGCAACCAAAAATGTACTAGCACCAGGAAAGTTCTTTAAGAAGGTAATTAGCTCTGCCTTATCTTCACTATTGATTTGTTTCTCTACATCTCCGCCTTTCATCGCAGAGATGACAGATTTTCCGCTTGGGTCGTGGGCAAATAGAATCCAGTTAGCCATAATAATCCTCATGCTCTGTGAGCATTATGTAAAAACTCTCTGTGTTTGCATCGAAGTTTGTTCTGTGTCTTCGTAACTGGAGCGATCGCCCCTCTTCCTCAACCTGTCACCGTCAATGGTCTTACCCCGACTGAAGTTTCGCGATGTCAATAAAACTCAGCCAATGAATATAAGGTACGAGGCAAGTAATATCACTGACACCTAATGGGCGTTAGGAGTTTGGCTGCTGATCAAATTAGACGGCACGTGCTTCAGAGCAT
>JBBSCU010000377.1:0-3808 GCA_038249935.1 Chroococcales cyanobacterium | reverse complement strand
TCTTCGTCTTCGCCCTGAGTCCAAACTTGAGTGGGCTTGTTTGGGTAGTTCTTGTCTGGTTGAATAAAATAAATGCCGCGTTGTGGTTTTGTTACCGAGTAGGCGATCGCAATTAGCAAGGGTTTACCAATCTGGGTCGCTTCCGAAAGTTGGATAGAAAGCTGTTCCCCGTCGTAGTCAAAATTTTGTGGCACTTCGTCCACCTGCACAGACTCGATATTTAGGTTGACAGCATCCAAAATCAAACGATCAATGCCATTACGGATTGGCAAAAGGCGAATCCTACAACTCCCCTGATAGCTCTGCTTAGGGATATCCAATCTGAGATCGAGAAAAATATGCTCTACCTGTCCGGGGCGATCGGGGTTGTAGTGTGGTCTTGCTCCCGGTAACTCAAAAGGTTTGTGTCCGTTATTATCTGTATCAAAATAAGACTTCGACATTGATCCTTACTGACCTTGTAATCCTGAAAAGTCTGGCTTGGCTGGTGGATGTAGTCCTGAGTGCTGAGTCCTGAGTGAATTAAGAAGTACCCAGGATTTATGTACTTTGGTTTTAGCCCCTTGTGGACGGTCTTTCAACTCAGCACTCGGAACTTAGCACTCTTCATTTTTCCTGATATTTTGCACTTTTTTGTCATCGGGTCAAGAGTCTCTTGCACCTCGATAGATTCTTATTAAGTACAAATAATCCTAATTATTCTTATAACTTAGGATAACTTGCTGCTGTTGAGCAGGCTATTTTCTTTAAAATGAACAGCATATCATTTACGGATTCGCTCCTCATCCCTTTGAAGTATTCTTTAGAGTAATTTTAGACCGCTAACTTATGGGACTACTAATTTTATCAGTAAATACCGATAGATTATCGGAAATTATTAATAAATCCGAAAACTCTACAATGACACTTGTATAAATCTCGGTGAAAATCTGAGTAAAAGAGGATAACAAAATGCCTGAAAGTAAATCAAAATTTCTCATTCCTGCTGTTGGTGCTGCTGTAGTTGTAGCCGGAAGTATAGCGGCATATACGTATTTTAAAAGCCCATCAGTAAGTAGCTCAGATGCTTTAGGCAGTGCTAAAGTCGTACCTTCAGCAGCATTGATGGCAACTTATATTACTACCGACTCTGAAGCTTGGGCAAAGTTACAGCAGTTTGGCACTCCAGAAGCCCAAAAGTTAGTGGCAAAAGGTCTGGAAGATTTTAATAAGCAAATGTTCAGTGAAAGTAACATTTCTTATGAAAAAGACATAAAGCCTTGGGCTGGTGGTGTAATGATTGCTATACTGCCACCAAATCCTGTTAAACCGGCGCAGTTAACTGTGCCGTCTGAGACACCTAATGTACCAGCAAATTTACAACAGCAATCAAATATCCTGATAGTGGTGGGAATCAAGGACAAACTCAGTGCCTTGAATTTTGCTAACAAATTGAAGTCACAAAAAGGGGTGAAATTCCAGGAATCTGACTATCAAGGTGAAAAAATTATCGAAACTACAGAAAAAGGTAAGCCGACGTATAGCGTAGTTTTAAATAATAGTCACTTGGTGTTAGCCCCCGAAAAGCAAGCTGTAGAAAAAGCAATTGATACGTTTAAGGGACAGTCTTCTTTTGCCAGTAAAGAAGGTGCTGGTACTATTCTCAGCAAAGGAGTGGATGTCAAAAACAGCCTCGCCCAAATTTATATACCAGACTATGCAGGGATGGTACAGCAATTAATCGCCGGAAGTCCACAGGCAAAGCAGTTACCTCCACAAGCCTTGACTCAACTGAAGCAGATAAAATCTGTGGTGGCGGGTGTTGGTGTGGATGATGCAGGAGTACGGGTAAAAGCGATCGCTAATTTAGATCCGCAACTAAATAAATTTCAGTATCAATCAAGTCCTGGGAATATAGTCGGGCAATTTCCTCTTGATACCTTTGCTCTGATTAGCGGAAATGGCATCAGCCGTAGTTGGACAACGGTAGTAGAACAGTCAAAAGATTATCCAGAAATGAAGCAAGCTCTGGAACAAGTGCGCGGACAACTGAAATTTGTCAATATTGACCTAGATAAAGACATTTTTAGCTGGATGAATGGAGAATTTGCCTTTGGTGCGATTCCATCAAATCAAGGAGTGTTAGCAAGTGCTGGTTTTGGAGGTGCTTTAGTATTTGATACTAGCGATCGCAAAACTGCCGAAGCCACCTTGACAAAATTGGATAGCCTCGCCAAAACTCAACAAATTAACATCACCAACAGAAATATCGGTAGTAAAGACGTAACTGAATGGCAAATTCCCCGCCAAGGAGCTTTATTAGCGCATGGTTGGCTAGATCAAGATACTGTATTTATAGCTGTTGGTGGGCCAATTGCTGATGCGATGGGCGATCGCAAAAATACATCTCTCGATAATAGCGACGCTTTCAAAGCCGTTACTGGTTCTTTGCAAAAGCCCAACGGTGGTTATTTCTACCTAGATATGGACAAAACTAAAACTGTACCCATGCTCAATAGTTTGATCTCATCTAACCCCGATACCATCACTATCCTGGGTTCCATTCGTGGTTTTGGTGTTACCGCTACTAGCCGCGATAAATCCACCAGTGAATTGGAGATGTTGTTAGCTCTCAAGCCGAATACTGCAAAATAGAGCATTGGGCATTGACAGTAATGCGGCTTGCCCGCCTTGTTTTGCTGCTTGAGAGTAGAATAGCTTTATGAAGTTTCAGTGGGATTCAGACAAAGCAAGTAGCAATGCCAAGAAACATGGTGTGTCTTTTGAAGAAGCTGTCACAATTTTCGGAGATCCACTAGCTGTTACAATTCCTGACCCTGACCACTCAATAGGTGAATTCCGTCTTATTACGACAGGTCAGTCGAGGTTGCAAAGGCTTTTGGTTGTGTCCCACACGGAACGAGAGGGTGAGGTGCGATTAATTAGTGCTCGTTTAGCCACTCGACAGGAAAGAAGAAGCTGTAAGCAACTCAGGTCTAAAGACACTGAGCTTTAGCCCAGATTTCGCCTGTCGGGAAGAGAGACAATTGCCCCTCTAATTGACAAGCAATCCCCGGACTTTCGGGCTGGCTTACAGACAACCCCAAAGCAGCAATATTATTAGCCGCGTTTATATCAGCATCATGTTCAAACCCACAATGTCCACACTTGAAAACTTTTCCGTTGCGATACGATTTGCCCAAAGTCTGCCACCGGGGAGTATCCCCGTGGCGAGCTTTGCCCTTGATTGGGTGGACGTGATGGCATCGGGAACAAGTTTGACTAGTATAGGCAGGTGGGACAAATACCACTGTTACCCCAGCGATATTTGCCTTATACCAAACAAACAAACGCAGTTGATAGAACGCCCAATTATTGGTTCTACGACGTTCGGTTTTTCCTCGTGGCAGTTGATTCAAGGACTGTCGAATATTAGTCAAATCTTCAAAAGCCAACGCCGCGTTTATTCGCTTCGCATCTTGAACAAGTTGCTTACTGATATTGTGATTCAACCATTCTTGAAACTTCCGTTCTCTCCCAGAAAGCCTTCTCAAAAGTCGCCTAGACGACCGAGTGCGTTTGGATTGAACGTTAGCTCTAACCTGACTGTATCGGTCACGAACGGATTGAATCTGTTTACCGTTCCACGACTTACCTGTGGATGTGGTGGCATTAAACTCAACGAGGCTGGGTTGAGTCGATGGGGGATATTATTCCCCGCACCTCTCAGTTAAATCTGGGCGTGCGACTTTCACCGCACCCAGCTTCCGATGTTCTTAGCTTTTAGCTTTGCTCGTGTGGATATAATCGTGACAGCTTTCGTGAATAG
>JBBSCU010000376.1:0-3820 GCA_038249935.1 Chroococcales cyanobacterium | reverse complement strand
TGGAGTCACTGCAATGTCAATTGATAAAGTTGAAAACCAGCAAAATAATGGTCTAGCTCAACCCGCTTTAATAGAAAGCCTAGTAAAGACAAAAGACAAAAAAAAATCTAAAAAATCAAAACGGATTTTTGACGGTAGCACTGAAGCTTTTGCTGATAAAATTCCCAAAAAGACTTTTGAAACTGAACTAGAGCAACTCCAGATTGAGCTAGTAAAAATGCAATACTGGATTAAGCACGTTGGCTATCGGGTTGTCGTCATATTTGAAGGGCGCGATGCTGCCGGCAAAGGAGGAGTAATTAAACGCATTGCCGATCCACTCAATCCTCGTGGCTGTCGTGTAGTTGCTCTGGGAACCCCCTCCGATCGCGAGAAAACTCAGTGGTATTTTCAACGTTACGTGCAACATCTTCCGACAGCCGGCGAAATTGTCCTGTTCGATCGCAGTTGGTACAATCGAGCCGGAGTTGAACGGGTGATGGGTTTTTGTACTGAAGCAGAATATCAAGAATTCATGCAATCTTGCCCGGAATTTGAACGAATGCTGGTGCGATCGGGCATTGTTTTAATTAAGTACTGGTTCTCCGTCAGTGATGAAGAACAAGAGGAACGTTTTCTCTCTCGCAGTCACGATCCAGCAAGGCGCTGGAAACTCAGTCCGATGGATTTGGAATCACGTAATCGCTGGGTAGAATTCTCCAAAGCCAAAGATACCATGTTTGCGTACACGAATATTCCAGAAGCCCCCTGGTTTACCATTGAAGCGGACGATAAAAAACGGGCGCGGCTCAACTGCATTCATCATTTGTTGAGCAAAGTTCCTTACGAAGATATGACACCTCCTCCCTTAGAGCTTCCGGCTAGACCTGTGGGTGAGAATTATCTTCGCGCCCCCCGCAATGAGCAGTTTTTTGTCCCTCAAGTGTATTAAGCAACTACTATTGTGATTGAATATGGCAAACTTTATCTATAGGTGTTGCGATCGCCTATAGCTCCTCTCCAAAACAATAGACATCTCCAGAAATTAATTATGCGTTACCTGAAACCCTTGTAGAGACGCGAAATTTCGCGTCTCTACAATCATTTTCGGAGATGTCTAATTTGGATTTCTGAGTAATGCTATCGAAAGACAACTTTACAACAGGGGTAAAATAGAAGCAATTCCCTTTTCTTGAAAACGTCATATACTCAAAGCAGTGCAAAACTATGGCGTACAGCGACTTTACTCTAGAAAAAGTTTCGGCTGTTTTGGGAATCACCACCCAAGAAGCCGATTTGTTTCCCAAGCTTGTACCTCTTTCTATTCCTTCGTGGTTAAATGAAACTTTAGGAAAGCGAACCCAATTAGCTCTGATTAGTGAAAAGGCTCGGAGCGAATTTATTATTGTACCGATTTTACTAGCCTGTCGGGATCTCAGCCAAGATAGCTTGGCTATTTTCTCTGGACAAAGACTTGATGTTGATCCTGCACAGGGCTTGATTGGGGAATGTGATTTTATTTTAGCAATAGCTCCACCTGTATTACCACTGCGATCGCCAATTATTAGTGTGGTGGAAGCGAAGAAAAATGATGTTGAAGCTGGGTTAGGACAGTGCATCGCGCAAATGGTGGCGGCAGATTTATTTAATCGTTCATCTGGACAAGCAGAAATACCTGTGTATGGATGCGTGACAACAGGAGAAGTATGGCAGTTTCTTCAACTTTCGCAAAAAGTCGCTTTGCTTGATAAGCAAAGATATTACTTAGATAACGTCGGAGCGATTTTGGCAATTGTACAGACAATTGTTCAGCAATTCAGTAGTTAATTTGGATAACACTTTGTTCTCGCAAGTGGATGAATCTACTTTTGAGTTAGGGCGACACCGAATAGCCCGTCGTAGACATGGCACCAACGGTCTACTTCTGATGAATCTCACATACAATAGACATCTCCGATAATGAATGTAGAGACGCGAAATTTCGCGTCTCTACAAGGGTTCTGCATAACGCATATTTAATTTCTGGAGATGTCTAATCTCTAAATATGCAGTGGCGTGTTGTCGAGTTGGGGCGATCGCTTATGTGCTAAATTAAAGACGGTAATATTGGAGTATCAGGCATTAGCAAAGATAGTCAAAGCGCAAAATGACGAAGAATGATGAGGCAATCAACCAAATACGTAAAATTCGCCACATTATATCTCTGGAGAATGGACACAACCCCCAGAAGTTAGTGAATTACTACATTCAACTTCAGAAGCAATATCCCCATCTTATTCAGTACAAAGAGCAGCAGACAAAAGTTTTAGAATCCTCAGCACAACAAGGTATTGAAGCCGAAGTATAGAAGCGATCAATTAAGTCCGAAAAGTAATTTGTATGGGATGATAGGGAATGTTACTGCGATGTCTACGACGGGCTATTCGGTGTCGCACTATCTCGTAAATTAGTTTTATTAACGCGCAATCATCGGCATTTGGGCAAAGTACCTGGGTTGTTAATTGAGGATTGGACAGTTTAATACGTAGACGTAGTCCGTCGTAGACATCGCATCCCCTGATCATGCGATCGCAAGCTGGTTGTCGAGTCAATGCGACACCGAAAAGTCTACATTCGGGCTGTATTAACGCATTCAGAATATGATATGGGAAAGTGGAAGGAATAATGCAAAGCTTCAACCTCGATCAAACCATCACTGCTTGGTCATCCATTGGCGAAAACGTCTTTGTTCCGCACACAGAAGAGGAATATGAACACTTGGTTGAAATTCTCGATTGTCTCATCGATCAAGTTGGTGAAGACGAAATCCATCCGATTGCGTCTCTAATGGAAGTTATCGGTGTTTTAATTGAAAACTACGAAACTGAACGCATTCCTGAGTTAGAGGCGATCGCTTAACTTCACCCAGTGTAAATATGTAGTGGCGTGTTGTCGAGTTGGGGCGATCGCACCAACGGTCTAATTCTTATACATCTCAGAGATAATCTCTATTATGTTTAATGCGATCGCGCCTTACACAGACTTCCCATACAGTAAGATATCTGGTACTGATGAGGATAATATGCAAAAAATTCTGGGTATCAGTAGAGGATATATAGCAAAATGGCACATATAAATTCAACTCGGGTAAATATATGGGCAATTTCTATTGTATTTTTTAATAAGTATGAGAAATTTCAGAACCAACCTCGTGCTGACAAGGAACGAATTCTTGAAGTTATAAAGTCAAAGATGAGATCCTTTGTAAATAATATTGAAACTGATATTGTTTTTGGCTCTGCATCTCTATTTGATTCTGATTCTGAATCTTACAAGAGACAGCCGCCTCCAAAAGACCTGATGGACTGGTTATATAATCACGCTGATTACAGTAGCACGTTAGTTAAAGTAATTGATCCAGCTAACCAAGCTTTAACGAACATTGAAAGTAATGTTTTGCGAGTACGAGAGCAAGTAGCCAGAAGAATAGTGACTGAATATGCAGAAGGCAACGCAACATCAGCACTCATTCCTTTTTCTTCTGTTACTGTTTTCCCAACAAGACTACATAGTATGAATATCGCAATTTGTGAGATTATGGGAGTCCCACCGGAAAAAATGCAAAGTGCTGAATCCATTAGCAACGTGTTTTGGGAAGGTATATGGAGTGCAGCAAAAGTTGAAGCACTCTGGGCTGTAGTAGGTATTGCGTTAGCTCCGTTAAATGTTGTCTTGAGCCAGGGCGATTAGAAATCGCAGCTACACAAACGTAGGCCGCCTACGCGGATTAGGGAAAAATTAAGCGTTTGTAGGCGTAGCAGTAGCATAGGCTAACCCGCGCAGAGATAAAGCTTCGTTAGAT
>JBBSCU010000375.1:0-3829 GCA_038249935.1 Chroococcales cyanobacterium | reverse complement strand
AACCAGCCCGATGTTATCCAAACACTGAGGAAAATCCCTGCTCCTGCCAAAGTTGCCAAACTCGAACTTTTTCACATTTAACATAAGTACTTTCATTACTTTTGCATTACTCAGGTTTGTGAATTCTAAACTACATAGTTGCTCAACTTAAGTATTAAATAAAAGTATTACCAATAGTCTAGGAAAAGCAAAGACGTGAACCGTTTCAAAAAGCTATCCTCAATTGTGTTCTTGTTATTAGCTTTCATTTATCCACCTACTTTGGCTGAAGCCAAGGATAATACTCTAAATAATGTTCTTAATGAACAGAGTCTTGACGCACAGACAAAGTTAGTTGGAGAGCAAAGTGAAGAGCTTTTGTTAGCTCACCGACGGAATCGACGACGTTATCATAGACGGCAACGGACTGGAAAATATTATTATCAACATCAGCGGACTCGGCGACATCATTATAGACGACGCCATCGCTCTGTACGTTATCACGGACAACCATATCGTCATGGAGAATGGGAACTTGTGCGTGATCGTCATGGACGATTAATGTATGACTGGCAGCGTTAATCGTAAACTTTACACCCAATTTTCTTAGAGAATCTTTATGCCTCAAAAACTATATTGTGGGCAGCAGGTGTTCAAGGTTCGCCTATGGGGAAAGTCCTAGCAGAAAGTACAGGTTTTGACAGCGCTCCGGTTCAGTTGGTAAGTCCACGAAAAAGTTCTCGTCAAATCTTCCCTTCCGTTTCAACTCACTGGGCAGTGCTGATGGGTCGTTGCAAGTTGCTACAACAAACACTCCCGCCGTACACTCGCTCATGATTTTAACAAGTTGGTTTTGACAAAGCCCAAAAAGTCTGCTGCTGTAAATAAACCGCAATCACCATACAAGTGGCTTCATGTGATTATACCCATTGAAGATATGTTGTGGACATGGATGTAAAATGGGCATCTTACATCCAATTGGACTTTAACACTCGCTCCGATCAATCAAAACCATGAACCACTAACAATTTGCTGTCAGGTAATTTTACCCCCGTAATCCTCTCAAACTCAGTTGCAAATTCTGTCCACTTTTGTTCAGCGTCCAAAAACTGCACAGATGCCACCTTTCTTAGGTGAAATTCTATATATTCAACGGGGTAGGCACTGTAGTTGACAATATATGATAGTGATTCCCATGAGCCATCCGGTGATTGCTTTATCCTTAAATTGCCATCACTGTCTGCCACCAAAAATCCGATCCAGGGTATTTTTGATTCATGTTTTTCTATTATGGTTATACCTAATTTACTCACTAAATCTTTGAAATCATCATGGATACCATCATCAGAATATAGCAAACTACCTATCTCCTCAGTTTGCAAAATACCCCAAAAATAACCACAGAAAAATCCTTGCCCCATTTTTTTAGTCCTTTAAAATTCGTGTTCATGCACTACGAAAAGATATGCCTTTGGTAGCGGTATCTGAGTAATTCTCTCAAACTCAGTTGCAAATTCTGTCCACTTTTGTTCAGCGTCCAAAAACTGAAACGATGCCAGATTCCTTAAATGTGATTCTGTATCTTCCGCAGCAAATACACTATAGTTAATGGAGTAAGAGGTAAGCGTAAGCTGCTCCCTTCGATCCGGCATTCTGTGCGGGAGCAAGCTACGCTCATAAGTTATTTCCTTATCATCCGCCACCAAAACACCGAGCCACGGCACTTTAGATTGATATTCCTTCTCTATATTTAGTCTCGCCATCAAACCCTTCAACTGCTCATCAGAACGCAATAAAGCAGCTATCTCCTCAGTTTGCAAAATACCCCAAAAATAACCACTATAATAACCTCGTGCCATTTTACTATCCTATGATTTAATGACTAACTGATCGCAATTCGCAGCTCGCAATGACGCTCTCTTACGAGACGCTAAAAGCGAACGCGGACTCGCTACCGCTGCGAAGAGAGCAATTGAAAATGCGAATTATGAACTAATTGATTAATTGGCTAAAAGTGGGTACAAGCCCCCACCATACCGTAGGTTGGTGGTCAAAAAGAGAGTGGGAGATACAAGCCCCCACTAAATTGTCTTAATTGCGAATGGGCGAAAAAGCGAATTGGAGTTCAAAATAGTTGCAGTTGCTTAGTTTCCTCTTCATTTGCAGAAGTATTACAAAACATTCCTACTACTTCCAAGCAGCGAATTCTTAACTTATCTCGATTTAAAACTAAGTTGGATTTCTTTTTTTGCCCTGGTATTGGCAAATGACCAAAGACATATTGTGGATGATTGTCAGTCCCCGACTTACTTAAGTATTGATAAAATACCCCATTAATCTGATACACTTTTGAGTGATTAAGCAACTTGGGATCATATACAGAATTTAATTCCATTTTTGCTATCCTTTACTATTTCATTGCCGAATTGCGTAGTGCTTTTTGAACTAGCTGTAAATTTGAAGTGATGGAGCTTTCCTTTTCAAATTGCCATGACCATCATCACCGTTAGTATTAATTGTTGGCTGAGGACATTCAGATTTATTACACTGATAGTCCCAGTGATTAATTTGGTGTTTTTGACGATGCTCTATTAAGATAATCTTGTTTTTGTATACAGGGTCTTTACCGCTAATTAAATAAGCGTCACCCAATGCATAAAAACCAGTCGAAACATAATGTCGTTTATTGAGAAACATTAACGCATCCCAGGCTAATTGTGTTTCTTGCTGTTTGTTCATTTAAGCCGAAATCCTCTCCCTAATAGGTTCTGAGCGTCTAGATGCACTTTCACTTGTGCGTTTTTTAATTGAGATAGGCGGGTTAACTTTTCCGAATGGAGTGTTAATTTTCAGGTCGGCTTTTAACTCTTGTTGCAGAAACACCAATTTCATCAAGTACAAATCGACTTCCGCCAAAATCTCTGCTTCTACTTCTGACGGTGAAAGTGCCTCGATTTGATGTTCTTCCAAGTAAGTTATTTCCGCCGAAACTCTTGCTTGCACCACATAAGTCCAAGGCAAGATGTTCTTCTCTTCACAAGCCAAGAATTTATCAAGCGTCCAAAGTTCGATACCAGTGATAATTCCTTGCTTTGTACGCTGCCCAATTACAAAGCTTGGATGTCCGTAGCCTCGTGGTAGTGTAATTATTCCTTGCATTTTCGTTACCTTTGATTAATTAGTTAAATCCGCAGAATTTAACAGCACAAGTAAGCTGTAGATAAGACTTGAACAACAAATGAGTTCAATTGCTCAAGCCTTATTTACTCATTCGTACTGATGACTAAAATGGCAATGGCGGATTTTCAAACGCTTCATCATCAGAATCGGTTGCCACAGAAGCAAAGGAATGTTGTCTTTTTACTAACAAACCATTATCTGATGATTCTGATTCACGATGCGTTACTACCGTTTGTAATAATCCTTTTTTCCACCACCCTTGAGTTGATTGTTGAAGTAATGCTATATCTTGGGCAATAGGGCTTTTACCAACACACAGTGACAACCAATTGTCTGGAGTAGGCTTATTGAAACCAACTGTAATACAGCTTGGAGACTCATTGGGCGCACTTCCCCGCATTTCGGTTTTGAGTACTGGGCAGAACACCCCCATGCTGTGCCACAATTCAGATTTAGCTTCCTTTCGTTTACCGACTGCTGTAGCGTAAGCAGTTTCTAATTCGTTTCGGAACAATAACAACTGCTTGTCAAAGTTCAGTTGGAAATGCCCCCAAGCTGTTAACTGAATCGGAGCAACATGGAGTGGAATATTGGTAGCATCAACAAAAATCAGCATATAACGTCTAGCAGCTTTACAGCCCGAATCCCTGCTCCATAATCCATTAACTTT
>JBBSCU010000374.1:0-3854 GCA_038249935.1 Chroococcales cyanobacterium | reverse complement strand
CTTTTAAAGCTTTGCTGCTTGTGCCGTGTGTAAGATATATGTATTAAGCAATGCAGCTTATGGTTAACATTGTCGGTCAACTCTCTTTAGAAGAATTTCTCGCTCTACCCGAAGGAGATGTATATTATGAGCTTATCAATGGTCAGGCAATCCCTAAAGTGTCTCCAAAATTTTTCCATTCGACTTTACAGCTAGCTTTAGGATTACTAATTCGTGCTTGGTGCAAAGGTAAAGGTAGAGTTCTTCCTGAGTGGGCAATTCTCTTAAAGCGTCGAGGCAAAGATTGGGCACCTTTACCAGATTTGACATACATATCTTACGAACGTTTACCCAAAAGTTGGAAGCGTAATGAAGCTTGTCCGGCAATTCCAGAATTAGTAATAGAAATTACATCTCCAGACCAAAGCATGAAGGAATTTGAAGATAAAGCGCAAGATTATTTTGCTGCGGGTGTGTCAAGGGTTTGGATTATAAACCCGGAAGCGATAAGTATTAGAGTTTTTCTTCCTGATGGTTCAAGTCAAGTTTATAAAGATAATACGCCAATTTTAGATGAGCTACTTCCAGGTTTGGAATTGACCACAAGGCAAATATTTGAAGAGGCAGAATTGATTTAATTTTATCTTTTAGCATTTAAAAGCAGACTTACAAAATATGTCTAATTATAAGCTTGGTTACACCTCTAGCTAGATTCATTAACCTCAAGTTATAGCGACAGTTTTAATTTAGTCCGAAAACTCTAGGATTTCTGTCTAAATAAATAAGGGCAAAAATCACGTTGCTATGGATAAAAGTCGTACAGACAAAGAGCGCAGATGCATTGGCGTAGCGTTTTGTAGAGAAGCGGCTTGTCGTCAAATATCAATATATCTATAGATATAACTAACAAAGCTAGTTTTAGCAGAATTCCACCTCTAGGCTCACGCAATTAAACCTAAGAACGTTGATACTAAAAAATGACTTTACTAGCCTTAGTCCTGGTTGTAATCAAAAATTATAGCCCAGAAAAAGCAAATAGAGAAAAGAGTGAAAGCAATGACAAATTCTACAGACCGCGATCAACAGATTCAAAAGCTGCGTGAACTAATCAAAGATATTGATTATGGGATGTTTACCACAGTCGATGATGATGGCAGTTTGCATAGTTACCCCATGTCAAAGAGTGGTGAAATTAACTCTGATAGCATACTTTGGTTTTTTACCTATGCTGGTTCTCACAAAGTGACTGAGATTGAACACCATAAGCAGGTAAATGTTAGTTTCTCGTCACCAGAACAGCAGCGATACGTTTCTATTTCAGGTACAGCACAACTCGTGAAAGACCGCAACAAAATGCGATCGCTATGGAAACCGGAACTTCAAACCTGGTTTCCTAAAGGACTGGATGAACCCGATATTGCTTTGCTCCAGGTGAATATTAACCAGGTTAATTATTGGGATAGTGCATTGAGTTTTAAGCCACAACAATAGTATTCCCGAATACTGATAAAATCTATAGCAAAGCAAAATTATTTGTGATCAACAAGATCCGCGAGTTCTTTGAGAACTCGCGGATCTGTGGCTTTCATTAGCAAATATATTTTTAGCTCAGAAATTATTTTCCCAAATAAGCTTCTAGAACTTTGGGATTGCTTTGAATTTCTGCTGGTGTACCGTCAGCTAAATTCTGCCCTTCAGCAAGTACCCAAACCCGATCGCACAAGGACATAATCACATCCATATTGTGTTCAATAATCAGAAAGGTCATCTCATCTTGGCGGTTCCAAGTGATAATGCGATCGCAAATATCATCAATCAGCCTCGGATTCACCCCAGCAGCAGGTTCATCTAACAAAATTAACTTGGGATTAGTCATCAGCGCCCGTCCCATTTCTAACAGCTTGCGTTGTCCCCCAGATAAACCGCCAGCATAGTCGTGTGCTTTTTTTGCCAAACCCACTGATTCTAATAGGAACATTGCTCGCTCTTGCAGTTGCTTTTCTTCTTTAGCTACAACCTGCGGTTGCAACTGCACCTGCCAAAAGTTCTCACCCGTTTGTTTTTGTGCCGCCAGCAGCATATTTTCTAACACCGACAACCGCGAAAGAGTTCGTGCAACCTGAAAAGTTCTTACTACTCCCTGTTGGGCAATTTGATATGGTTGCAAGTTGTGAATAGGTTCGCCATCAAAAATTACTCGTCCTTTATCTGGACGAATAAAGTTCGAGAGTAAGTTAAATAAAGTAGTTTTACCAGCACCGTTGGGGCCAATTAAACCTGTAATGCTGCCTTTAGCAACTTCAATTTTTGCCTCATTAACTGCTTTGATACCCCCAAAGCTTTTACAAAGTCCAGTAGCTACCAAAAGCGGAAGTGGCGATGACTGGTTATTTACCAAGGGTAAGTTCCTCCTTTTTCCCTAGAATACCTTGAGGTCGCCAAATCATTAGTACCATCAAAATTAGTCCGATTACCATGATCCGAAATGCACCCAAACGTGCTTCGTCAAGGGGGACGATTCTGGGCAAAACTTCCCGCGTCAGCGCATCGTAAGCAAAGAAAATTACTGCACCTAAAATTGTGCCGACATTATTACCAGAACCGCCTAAAATCACCATGATCCAAGTATCAAATGTGAGTTGCGGTTGAAAATTATCAGGGTAAATGGCACTAAGTTGCCAAGCGAAGAAAGCGCCAGCAATGCCGGAGATCGCACCTCCAAGCATGAGAGATTGTAGTTTATACCAAAAGACATTTTTTCCTAATGCCTTGGGAATTTCTTCATCTTCGCGGATGGCTTTAAGAATTCGACCCCAAGGCGATCGCACCAAAATTTCTAACCGCCAGAATACAAATGCTAGAATCAGCAGCAATACCAGCATTAAACTTGCTTTTGGATTGTAATTATACAGTCCGATTACCCCAGAAATATAAATTGCTGTTGCCAAAACTGCTAACACAATTCCCACTCCCAAGCGCGATGCAAATTCTTCCTTGCTAGTCCTCTTTTGCCCTAAATTAGTAGTTCGAGATATTTGGGTAGTGCTAATCCACCGCCATAACGCCCAGAAAGTTACAGCAGCTAGCAGCGTCAACAGTCCAATCATCACAAATCTGACAAATAAATTCGGCTCTGTAGATAGGGGTATGCGATAACTTTGCACACCAAACGCTCCAGAAATCCAGGTATCACCAACAGGTAAATCCTGATTATTTACCACCAAACGAATTAATTCTCCTGTACCAATGGTGACAATTGACAGATAATCTTCTCGCAAGCGGAGAGTTGCAAAACCAATTACCAAACCCAACAAAGCGGCGACAATTGCCCCAGCCAGCGCCGATATTAGTAGGGGGACACCCTTTAAGCTTAACAACACAGTTGTATATGCTCCGAGGGTCATAAAAGCAATATGACCAAAGTTAATTAACCCTGTAAAACCCCATTGCAAATTGAGTCCCAGTGCAAATAAAGCAAAAATTGCCGTAGAAATTGCTAAGAAAATGAGATATTCAACCATATTAAATAGTTAAGAGTTAAGACGATGCGATCGCAAAAAGATAATTGACTAGTTATTTTGGCTTCTCCAAATATGATATAGCGATCCTATCTAAGTTGTAAAAATTAACAAACCGCCATCTCTGCGAGAGGCTTCCGCCAACGCGCAGCGTCTCGCAGAGAAGAAAGAGCAGCTTTCACAAATGATTTAGTACACCCGTAGGGGCACGGCATACCCATTGGTGTCAACTTAAGCTCAAACACTAGAATTTATCGTCGTTTTAGATCCCCCAACCCCCTTAAAAAGGGGGCACAAGATTCTAGTTCCCCCTTTTTTAAGGGGAGCCAGCGCGGTCTTGGGGGTTTCCCCCATGAG
>JBBSCU010000373.1:0-3880 GCA_038249935.1 Chroococcales cyanobacterium | reverse complement strand
CTTTATTTAATACCTGAAAGTGGAGCGCCTCAATAGAAGGATAAATATTTAAACTGCTTAAGTATCTGCGCGCAGTGCGAATGTCCTCGGCTAGGAAATGGTGGATGCTTTGTAAAGTTTCTTTTACTTGTGTTGGAATAACCCTTTCTTGAGTATCCTCACTTATAATATTAGGTATTAAATACAATGCGCCAGCGATCACAAGAATAGATTTGAAATTAGATTCTAAAATTATCAATAAATTTTATGGAAATGGGTAGTCTTATGCATCTTGGCTGTAGCCTAACCCAAAAATTATGAGAAGATTTCTACTTCTACTGTTAACGCTAAGCATATTTGCTAGGGTTAATAGCCAGTCTGCTTCAAACTCAAGGACAACAAGTTATTACACATTTATTTACCGGATTACAAATGAAGAGGTAATTCCTTTGTTTGAGAATAGGAAGCACACCCTTAGCCCGAATTATTTTCACAATCTTATAGATTACTACCCGACCGATTCAGTTTATAGAAAGAAGCTCCCAGTTGGTCATTATCTTTTTACCAAGGCAAATGCTGATTTTCTTGAGACTGAACTTCAGTCGTTTAATAATTTGGAGTTGAATGTTTTAGATAATAGTCGCGATTTGCTAATTGTTTTTACCGATAGTTTGGGAAATGAAATAAAAGGACTTAAGCCTAAAGTTTCTAGCAAACAGATTTTCTCCGATGAAAAGTTAAATGCCTATAGAATCTCGAAAACAAATAAGCAAGGACTTGTTAAGGTTGAATATAATGGACACCTGAATTTCTTTGAAATTCAAAGAAGGTATAACAATACCATACCAGCACGGACTAAGCGGAGAGTTATTCACACATTTCCAATCAATATCCTGATCTCACCATTCACCTACACATATCGTTCAGTAAAGGGATTAATAAAGTATGGGAATTTATATCCACAGCGTATTTACTATCGCGCCAGGCGATTATTTGAGCCAAAAACATTTGCCGGATATCTGGTTTTGAATAAACCCATGTTTAAGCCGAGCGATACAGTGCGACTGAAAGCGTTTGTCACTTCCCGTAAGGGAAGACCGTTAAAACGAGATTTGAATGTCTATCTGCGAAACTATGCAACAAACACGCGGAAGTTTTTGGGATCAATCAACCCTTATCGCGATGGTGCTTACAGGTTTGAATTTGTATTGAATGATAGTCTTAAGCTTTCGCTTGATCGCGAGTACGCCATTTACTTAGAGGACAGGCACGACAATTATTTTCCAAACAAATCCTTTTCGTATGAAGAGTATGAGCTAAACCAAAACTTCTTCACTCTCAAGGCATCGCCCGAAAATAAGGAAGATGCCCCAGCCGCTGTTCTGTTAAAAGGAACAGATTCAAATGAATTGCCTCTTTATGATGTTAATACACAGTTGTTAGTAAAACCTAAAAAAGTAATCGAATTTCATGAATCACGACTTTTTATTGCCGATACGCTCTGGAACCACACAACCAAATTAGAGCCGCTGGGTGACACGCGTATAGATTTTCCGGATTCAATTTATCCTAATGCCCTCCTTGAATATGAAGTGATTGCAACGTTTACCAATGCCCAAAATGAAAGACAAGTAAAAACACTATCGTTAACTTACAACTCCATTAAACAAGGTACCATTAAATGTAAAAATGACTCGGTGGTGTTTCAATTTCATCAGCCAGGGTTATTTCAAATTGTTGGGTTGAATAAGGAGGGAGTTCGACTTTTTAACAAGAATGTGAGTTTGCCGTACACCATAAAATTACAACCGGCAGCAGCCTTATATGAGTTGCGGGATGGCTCCACATTAATCAAGCAACTTAAAATGTCCAGTGAACAAAGCCTGATCAACCTTTTAGCCGAGCATTCTAAGGATAGTCTGTTTATCTCTTTACAAAATCCACGCAAGCTTGACGTACGCTATCAAGTTTTTAAAAACAATAGGATAATTAATGAGGGTTACTCTGATAAACTAAATTATCGGGTAAAAGCTTTGGCCAATGATCGCTACTACGTTTCTATTCAATATTTATGGGCGGGCAACTCTCAAGCGGAGAATTTTGATCTGCCTTTTGCAAAAAAACCATTGAGTATAGAAATAGACGAATCTCCCACGGTGTTTCCGGGGGAGGCAAGAGAGATTTCCATTACTGTGAATGATGCATTCGGCAAGCCCGTAAATAATGTTGACCTCACGGCTTATGCAGTCACTAAAAAATTTGGAGAAAGTTATCGACCGGATGCCGCCCCAAGCTTCGAACGATTTAAAAACAGAAAGGCGTTTAATTCATTCAGCGAAAAGGAAATTGCCGCCAAACGAATTCTCAGAAAATTACAGTATGATTTTTGGAAGCAAACTTTGGGATTGGATAGTATCGGGTACTATCACTTTTTGTATCCACAAACCGGAATATTTACTGAATATACTCTTGCCGAAGATAGTATAACACAAGTTGCTCCATATGTAGTTTCGGATGGAGCGGTGTTGTCGGTCTACTACATTAAGTTTGACGAGGAATTGAAATACTATTATGAAGTGGCAAGTATTGAGCCTTATTCATTCTGCGTTACTAAACCAGTTAAGAAAATTACGATCAGGCTTCGAGACAGGCTTGTTGAATTAACAGATGTAAAAGTAAATCCAGGCACGAAACTCGTTTTAAGTGTTGACATCAATAATCTCCCGTCTAATGTGTCCGTGATAAAAATGGCACCTAAGCTTTCAGAATCTGAAATTCAAAGAATAAAGCCTCATTTTATGTGGATTAGTCGGGATATAAATCAGAGCAAGGCATTTTTGAGACAAGGCAATACATATCGAGTGCTGAAACCCTTTCAATATAATTATGGATTTAGCGGGGAAATGGTTGGTCCATTTTTCCCTGGAACACTAGAATTTCAAACTCACTTCAATCAATCGTTTTCATTCAAGCCTTTGATGACCTACACATTTAAACCGGGTTTGGTTGATCGCGAGCCGAAAATATATTCATTTGAAAAAAGATTGCCTGCTATAAGTTTTAGAGCATCTTTAAAAGACCAAGTTCAAACAGAAGCAAGAATTCGTGAATATTGGAATGACCAAAAAGAAACTATATCGTATCGTTTTATAAAGTATCCCTCAGAAGATAAAGCAGACAAATATTTTGGTGGCCTCAGTTTGCGGATAAAGCGATTGCGCCAGCCGGATAAGACAAGGTTGGCAACATTCATTCTTAATCTTGATCATCCAGATGAGTTTTATATTTTCCCGCCTGGGACCGATGATTTTTCTCCACTCAAACCCGGGTTATATCAATGTGTTGTTATCTATTCAGACGAAAGTTATCTGAATCCAAAACCCGTGCGCATTCTTCCTTATGGAACAATGTTATGCGACTTAACGGACGAGGAATTATTACCACCCGATTCATTCAGTCATGAAGTACTGGAAAAAATAAGAGAATGGTCGAGCAAAAATGCTTTTGTAGAACAATACCGAATGCAGGAAATGCAATCTATCCGGCAATTGTATTACCGTGAGTCAATTGATGTCACGAATTATACAGGTGGGCGATGGCTCACTGGCATAGTCACTTCAACCGAAGATGGCTCAGCATTACCAGGAGTAAATGTAATTGTGCAAGGCACAACAATTGGTACCGTAAGTGATGCCGATGGCTTCTATCGTATTTATGTTCCGTATAATGCCAATCTTATTTTTTCATTCATCGGGCTTAAGACAACTGAATTAAATGCAGGCAGTCGTTCAGTGGCTGATATACAACTTACAGCAGACGTTCAACAGCTTAGTGAGGTAGTAGTAACCGCATATGGCGTCACAACCGAAAGGAGAGCAATGGCTTATTCAGTAAGCACGGT
>JBBSCU010000372.1:0-3889 GCA_038249935.1 Chroococcales cyanobacterium | reverse complement strand
GGTTAGGACGCTGTACGAAGAGACTGCTGCAAGACGGCGATCGCTGCGTCTAATTAGATAATTTTCCCCATCATCCTTACTATCCCAGTTATACTCTCTACAGTTAACCCTTACCGTTGATCATTTATGTCTGAAAATTGGATGCTTCCCAGGATTTTTCCTATTGGTGGAATTCTGTTTGACTTTTTATTTGTACTGATTGCCATCCCTATCGAA
Source organism: Chroococcales cyanobacterium (assembly GCA_038249935.1). Taxonomy (GTDB): domain Bacteria; phylum Cyanobacteriota; class Cyanobacteriia; order Cyanobacteriales; family Nostocaceae; genus Nostoc. The sequence continues at coordinate 3,673 of JBBSCU010000372.1, read as the reverse complement.
GCGTATGTTTTTCACAATCGACTAAAATTTGACAAAAAAACTAGCACTTTTTATGCTATTTCCATCAATTTGTTTTCTAGCGTAATTGGTTGGCTTATATTTTTTGTATCAGAGCCAATGATGCCGATACAGGTAAAATCAGAATTAATTAATTATATGTTTTTTGATAAGTTTAAATCTAATACACAAGCTTTAATTGTTTTAACTGCTTTTGTAATTTTCTTTGCTACTTTTTTAATGAAATTTTTCATTTTAAGGGTTTTACTACTATCCTTAAATGAACCAGTAGCTAAAAAAGAAGAAGAGTCTCAAACATCTCATCGGCAAAAATGGCGTCGTTTTAGCAATATTAAATTACAAAATACTTATTTAGTTACTACTGTATTAATAGCAAATTCCCTGAGTTATAGTGCTATAACCGTTATTTTATTGTTTCGCTCAAAGTAGCAACAATTTACTTTTTAGATGAAATCTAGTGATTAATCAGGTGTAGAGAAAATATGAATACGCTACTTAAAGATGTATTTGGGCTTTTTAAATTTACTGAAGGGCTTTATGCAGGAATTAGAAAGATATTAATTCCACCAAAAGCTTATTCTTGGCAGACATTTATTTATCTGAGTGTTTTTTCTTTGATACTTTCATTTTTTGCTACAGATTATATCAAAGATATAATTGCCTTTTTTGGTTGGTTATTTTTGATTGCTGGTACAGCTTGGTACACAACTGAAGATCCTTTGAGGGTTCCTGGTACTTTTATGCCAGTTGGGGCAGTCATCACTGGATTCTTAGTGAGTGTTTTTGCATTTGGAAATCAGGAGGATGTAGTTACACCAAGAACAATAGTTTTTTGGCCGACAATTTCGGCACTAATTACAGCAATACCAGAATTTATTGAAGGAAATGACACCGATGCTAAAGCTCGAATTCCTAAGCCAGAAGACCGCCAAAGAATTATAGTTTTAGTTGCTAGTAGTATGCTGCTAAGTTGCTGGATTCAGTTTTATTTTGTGATGAATAATTGGTTACGACAATATCCAAGCTTACAGGCAGATACTTTTCAACGTAGTGCCTTTGTTGTAAGAACAGAAGAACGAGTAAAAACCCCCCAAAATGGCGTTATAATTCTAGAAAAAGTTCAACCAACAGTAGTAGAACAAATAGCTGAAAGACCTTGGTCAGAAGTAGAGAGATGGCTGCTAGATGCGAAACAACGGGTAGGATCTCTGGGTAGGGAAGTAATTCAAAAAAACCTAAGTCAATATGAAGAGAAGGAATTATGGCGCATTGAACCGCGTGTAGCTAATACTAAATCTGGATACATATTAGATTTATTAAGTATTTGGATAGGCCCGAGTTCTAACCCACGGGGCTATTACTTGAAAAAATCTTGTCGGATTGAACCAGTTGCAGCAACTAATGGTTCAGGAAATAAGATTACAGTTGCAGAAATTGAATGCGATCGCATCACTAAATTTATTGCTGGAGCGCCGCCTCCGCAGCAGTGAGAGAGCAGGGGACAAGGAGAATAACCATACACAACAACAAATGAGTATTAATAGAATTTTTGTATTAGCAAAGAATGTGTTTCAAGAAGTGGTACGCGATCGCATCTTATATATTATTGGTTTTTATGCGCTAATACTTGCCACCGCCTTCCGCGTCCTTCCTGAGTTTGCAGCTACAACTGAAGACAAAATGTTTTTAGACTTTGGGATGGCAGCCATGAATGCCATCGGGTTAATTGTGACGATATTTGTTGGTACGGGACTGGTTAATAAAGAAATTGAAAAACGTACTATCTTAATGTTAATTGCTAAACCTGTTAGCCGCAGCGAAATTATCATCGGCAAATACTTGGGTTTATCCGCAATATTAGCTGTACTTGTCGCCATGATGACAGCAATTTATCTAGTATTTTTGCAATTTGGTAATATTCCTCATCCAACGGCAAGTATTTTAATTGCTGCAATTTTTTTATTTTTGCAGTTATCATTAATAACCGCTCTGGCTATTACATTCGGTGTTTTTACTGCTTCTCTGCTAGCGACTGTTTTAACCTTTGCAGTATATTTAATCGGCAATGTTACTCAAGATTTAGTACAACTTGGTCGTCTGAGTCGTAACCCTGGTATGGAACGTCTAACTCAAGGTTTGTTTCTCATCTTGCCAGATTTATCTCGATTAGATTTAAAAAATGATGCTGTTTATGGTCTGCAAGCACTACCTGATCTAACTGGACTGATTACTAATGCTGGTTATGGCTTAGTTTATAGTGTCATGTTGTTAGCGATCGCTATCCTTATCTTCTCACAACGCGAGTTTTAGTTATTGGTCATTGAGAGAAAATGATCAATGACTAATAAATCACTATCTGAGGTTGCTCAACTGTACCATCAGGCATGATAGTATCGCGTAACTTCGCATAAATCAGATTTGTTTCTGAAAGGTTTGTCTTACTCAAGTTTGCCTTAGTTAAGTTTGCCCATGTCAGGTCTGCACCAGTTAAATTAGCCTCAGTTAAATTAGCTTCTAATAATATTGCTCCACATAGCTTTGCTCTTGTGAGATTTGCAAAACTTAAGTTAGCTTCAATCAGCGATGCTTCAATTAATTGGGCTTCACTTAAGTCTGCTTCTCTCAAATCCGCAGCACATAAAGAAGTACCCCAAAGGTTACTACCTGTGAATTTTGCCCGCCACAAGAAAGTTCCACATAAATTTGCTTGTCTTAAGTCAGCATTAATTAAATTAGCTTCACACAAAGAGGCTTCATACAAATTAGCTCCACGTAAACTAGCTTGCATCAAATTTGCGCCACTTAAATTAGCACGAATCAGGATAGAACCGCATAGATTCGCACCACGCAAATCAGATCCTATGAAGTTAACATTACTTAAATCAACTCCTTTCAAGTCGATTCCCCTTAAGTCACATCCACTCAAATCTTGGTGCTTAAAAGATTTATTTGTGATTTGATTTAATATAAATTCCTGCTTGTCAGCATAATTTTTCATAGTATTCACCTCTGGGTGTAATTTATCTCAAAGGTTGAGTGTGAGAGTTACCGCAATACGGTTCGGATAAGACTTGATCCCCCCAACCCCCTTAAAAAGGGGGGGCTAAGAATAGCTCTATTTCCCCCTTTTTAAGGGGGACTAAGGGGGATCTTTAAGGACTATGCACCTTAACCGAACCGTATTGAGAGTTACTGTATCTTGAGAGTACACCCCAAATGTAAATAAGTTCGGTAAATAATCAAAAATAAATTCCCCAAAAATCGCCAATCACTTGAAAACCCGTTCTTTAAGCGGTTTTTAAAACAAAAAATCCTGACTTAAGTCAGGAAATATTGATAACAAGACTTCAACAAAAAGAAAATAAAAACAGGGTATAATGCTTTACTAACGCAAGTTTCACATTCAAGTAATTCCAACATGAAAAACATCAGCCATCACGCCTAAAAGATTGCATATTAAATTTTATTCACGTAGCTAGGACTTACGCATTGACAAGAAATACCAAATATGGATATGGTTGAAAGCCACATCTTTCGTAAGGGTTTAGCATTGCTAAACCCCTACAGCGTGGTCTATTTACGATCATAAGGATAATTAATAAAAGCCTGAAACGACCTATTTTCGTTAATCCACATCACTTCGACAAAGCTCAGT
>JBBSCU010000371.1:0-3905 GCA_038249935.1 Chroococcales cyanobacterium | reverse complement strand
TACTTTGTAGTTGATATTACTATGCATTGCGGATTTGGTGGCTATGCTTTTTTTATGCCCAAAACTATAAACAAGATTAATCATTTGCTTGTTCGCGTACTAAATACGCGAACAAGCTTTTTTGTCCAAAGTCCAATCATTAGGGCTAGGTAATAAACTGTCAATATCCGTAACGACAAACTTACTTGTTGCTCCACCTGATCGACTTTGACAAACCGATGCGATTTTTGGAGTCTCTGAAATTCCTTCTAGCTGTACTTTATTGAAATTAAAATTAGTGAACCGAGCATCAACTTGAATTGTGCCATCAATTCCTAGCTGCGAACTCGCTTCCAATCGGCTGTTAGGTGAAACGAAGAACGCCATAGCATCTATATCAATGTTTCCGCCTCGTCCCTTAAAAGCGTTGGCTGTAATACTGCTATTTCTTATTGCAACTAGGATATCTGTGTTGATAGTGATATTGCCACCATCGCCATCTGTACCTTGTTGACCAGCAGTTGCGGAAATAATGCCATTGTTTAATTGAAGAATGTTTGACTGAACTGCAATGTCCCCTCCTTCTCCGATCTCAGTGGTGGCACTGATTCCCCCGTTGTTGGTAATGTTGATTCCATTGACGTTAACTTGAATACTCCCGGCGTTGCCAAGACCGTCATTGCGGACACTTACTAAACCGCCATTGCTGATGCTTAAGTTTGCAGTGTTAATTATCACATCACCAGCGTTTCCAGTTGGTACTGAGGGAATCCTGAGTTGCTGTTGCAATGGTTGAGCTAAAACAATTGCTGACGAATTAATTAAGCTGGGAGTTATCGAGCCTGAACCAATACCATCAACTACCACAAAATCAGAAGCATTGACGATAACACTGCCAGCATTACCAGATGCGGTAGTAGAAGAATCTACTGCTCCTCCATTCTCAAGACGTAATCTTGCTGCGTTTATGATGACTTGGCCAGCATTACCATTGCTAAAAGTCGCAGCATTGATCGTGCTGGGAGTTAATAAGCCAGGTACAAGCCCACTAAGGGTAATATCGGTAGCATTTATAGTTACGCTTCCTCCAGATCCACTACCAAAAGTCGCTGATCCTATCTGAATTCCATCTATACCCGTTAGCTTGCTGGTAGATAAAGTAAGCTTTCCGGCATTCCCTAGTCCATAAGTTGCAGCACTGATATTACTGAAAAGATTGGGAAACGCCGGCGAAAAGCCAATGACTTGCACTGACTCAGAGGCATTTACAATCAAATTGCCACCTGTTCCTGGGCTGAATGTTCTGGGAAGTATTTGCCCTCCATCTTGGACGACAATTCTTTTAGCTGAAACCGTAATATTTCCGCCATCTCCATTTAAGGTTTCAGTCAGTAAGGTACTAGCAATTCTTCCATCCGGGGACGTGCCTGTTACTTCCAGTAAATCAGAAGCATTTACATTGATTTCTCCTGACAATTGTTCACCTTGATTTTGAATGAAAAGCGCTGACCCATCACTTGCCGTGATTATCTGCCCATTCACTTGGATTGACCCGCCGGGAATGCCGCTGGTATTGACTAAAGCTTGGCGAGATAGCCAAATATCCTTGAAATTTCGCACATCTTCATACCCCAATTTCCAGCCGGAGGAATCCGAATTAAGAGCGACTAGCCCATTACCAACACTGCCTAATTCAACGCGCCCACTTTCGGCTGTCAAAACACCACCATTTAAAGTTACATTGCCACCTAGCAGTGCCAGCGTTTTTCCTGGTTGTACTTGTAATCCAGTTGAGTTACTCAGTCCTATGATTGGCGCAAATATTGGATTGACGAGGCTATGTCCTGTACCTTGCACTTCTATTCCACCGAGATCGCTCCCAAAGTCTAATCCAATAGGTATGGTTATTGTCAGCAGTGGTTGATTTTGTGGAGCAGTAGCACTAAAGAAAGTACCATCAGTGAATTTAATAGCATTGGCTGTAGTTCCGAGAAAAGAGCCGCCAATATCTAATCGAGCATTAGCTCCAAAAACAATTCCGTTGGGATTTATCAAAAATAAATTAGTTGTCCCATTCGCTTTAATTAATCCGTTAATATTAGAAGTCTGTCCACCTGTAATACGAGTAATAATATTCTCAATGTTCAAGCCGTTATTAAAAAAAGCTGTATTTCCATCTGGCGTAGAAAACTGCTGAAAACTATGAAATAGATTGGTTCCTCGCGTTGCTCCGCCAGAAATTGTATCAACCCCAGCACTGTGTTGAATAGTAGAACTTTCACGCCCTAGTGTGGAATCTGGAGTAATTTGAGCTAGTACAGGATTAATGGCGATTAGATAAATCCCGCAAATTTTTAAAGTACAGTAAATCGGTATTTTTAACATAAATGTCATCAGCAACTAGCCGAAGCAAGCTTGAAGAACTCCTAAAATAGTTGATATATCAAAACTATCAATCCCTTGTGCTAATCCAGTAATATTACATACACAAGTTTGACAGTCTATTTCATCTCTTAAAACGCATTTTCCTACATTCTTACCTTCAAAATTTAAACTATCAACCCGTTTTGCTACAGAACAATTAGATGAGTCACGAATGATATATTTTTCATCAAACAGGAACTCGTTAACTTTAGGTTGATTGAACGGAAATAATTCCCATCCATACTTTTGAGCAGAAGATTTAATCAATTTCTTGAGTATTTGTCTATCTTGAATCTGGAAGGCAATGGAATCATTTTTGTTTTTTGTAGCAGCCCCAGAAACAATAATACCACGCATTTTCTTAACATCTTTAACAAGCCAATCAATAGTATCAGCAAAGTATTGTATTGATTGGCGTGTTAGCGTTATATGCACATAAGCTCCGCGTTCTGATTCATTAATATTTCGGACGATTGCAGCAGCCATGCCAGTTAAATTATCGTAACGGTTTTTAGCAAAAAAACCTAGAGGATCTCTGGAGATATTGTGGTGTTCTGGCAGTCCGTCAATACTTACGAAGACTACCGTTGAATGAGGAAAGTTCGGAAGTTTTGCAGCACCATTCGTAACAACCCAAACCACGGGAAATAATTCAGCCGCTCTCTGTATTGCTTTTGGTGCTAATGCTGTTTCTCCGCCGACGAGTGTAACGTGAACAACTCCTTGTTTCTTAAGGTTTTCTAATGTTTCAAAAACTTGTTTTTCTTTCTGCCGATGTTCTTCTCGTGATAGCTGGAGATATCCTTCCATTCGTTCGTGTTGATTCCACTCAGATGGATAAACATAGCAGTAATGACATCCGGCATTGCAGCGATCTGTTATCTCTACGGAAGCTGCAAATTTAGTTCGAGTTTGCAATAGTAAATGGGAGGCGACAGTAGTACTAGCACTTGTAATTGCACCAAATCTTTTTAGCTTTTCATTCAGATTGTAAGCAGGTTTGTAGGGAGAGAAGTAATTTGTCTGATTCATGGTTATAATTGATACTTGAATAAACAATAATATTATTTCATATTACTGTATTATCAGTTAAATTAATTGCTTATCTATTTTTGGAAGATACATAACTTCCAAGTTTGATCGCAGTTTCCAAAATGATGCCAGTAAAAATTGTTCCAGTTTTGAAGCTCTGTATTTATTATTACCGAACTAATCATCTTTACTGAATAAGCAACTCCAGTAATCATACCAGCCTAGTAGAATAATACAGAGCAGAGGGAAAATAATACTTTTTATTATTAAAATTTGAAACTCGCCAATCCCATACCAAAAGTTATCACATATTCGCACATTGTCAGTTTATATAGCTGTTACTAAGCTGTTACTAAACGATCTTCAACAGTTTTAAAAACTTGAGCCAAGCCTGTTCCTGTACAATTACAAAGATTCTACCAACATTTCACTACATTATGAGTGATAAATCTCATCAAAAGTTTGCAGTG
>JBBSCU010000370.1:0-3916 GCA_038249935.1 Chroococcales cyanobacterium | reverse complement strand
GTACTTTGACCTTGATGGCAGTGCGTCCGGGTTTACTCAGGTACAATTTGCACAACTATCTACTGGATTGTCACTAACCAACAACAATTTTGTGGTTGGTTAATCGGAGTTAGCGCTCTGCAAGCCAACAAAGTGGTAAGGTTTGCGGAGTGCTTTTTTGTAGTATCTCGCATCTGTTTTGCGAAGATGCAAATCCTTTTGATAAGCGATCGCATCTCACGCCATCCATTCAGTCCACTGCGGGGCATCTGTCACCAGTTGAGCAAATTTGTCTGGGCTAGCATCCTCGAATTCCAACATCACGCCACAGCGCTCATCACTGGTTAGGGTATTGAGTAATTCTTTCACTGCATCAATTCCGTACTCAATCCGTTCAATTACCAACTGAGCGTAATATTTAACCTTTTTGAATGTAGAGCTTACCACAAGCTGTAGACTCAACTAATACCAATTCGCGGCGGACGCTCTCTACGAGCATTCGTGAGAGGTTAAGACCAAATCATTTTTGTCAATTAGTAATCATGCTGAAAACTGGGAAAAAGAGTAAGTATTGAATTAATCTTTGTACTGGATTTTGAGGCAAGAACGAATCTGGGTTTTAAACCAATACGCTTGGGTTAAGGCTAAAACTCTTTGTCAAAGCCAATTTTTTTAACGTAGACGCGGAGTGGCTTCCCGCAGGGTACCGCAGAGGCACAGAGAAAACAGAGAAATGCTTAACTGAACTGTATTGGGTTTTAAACATGACGCGATCGCACGCCCAAAAATTTTGCTGACTAACCCGATTTTCAGCATTATTTTAAGTACTATTACTTATTGATAAAAGCTCTATAGCCTTAACCTCTCACTGATGGTGCGACACTCGTTGGTTCACCTCAAGTAAGTTTTGCAAATAGTAGTCTCCCAAACCCAACTTTCTCAGGCCATCCACTCAGTCCACTGGGGCGCATCTGCCACCATCTGAGCAAATAAATCTGGGCTAGCAGCCTGTCGGAGTAACCGAAAAAATCGCCCTGGTGAATGAAATTTGCGGCTATAGGTTAACCGCAATTAATGGTTGACGAACCTGGAACGGCAGGTTTTGTCTTTTTAGACGCGGTTTTTAACCGCCATATTGAGTTCCCCGACAGACTGCTAGCTGCTGAAACCTCCAACTTGACTGCTAGGGTATTCTGAATTCTGTCTTCTGACTCCTTCTTATAAAATCGCCCCGGTTTCTTTCAAATAAACCCGTGTAAATGGTTCATCTTCACCCAAACTATAATCTTCAATCAACCCTTGGCGGCGAATGGAAATGTCCTTGCCTCTTTTAATCACCACAGTAGAACTGTCAAAGACATCCCGCACCAGCATCATTTCAGTTTCGGTAGGATTATCCAAAACTACCATATTACTACTTTGGTAAAACATACCCTCTTCCTCTAGGATGTCTTCCGCGTACTCCGCAATCAGCAAATCGAGTTTGGGATGACGCAGCAAAGTTTGGACATTGCTGTTGTAATCTTTGCTTAATACTTTTTTCGAGCGATTTACAAAAACTGCATCACGACAAACAGCGCCTATTGTCAAATTGGGATGTTGCAAAAGGATATGATCAATTGTTGCTTGCAGTTCTTCAACGGAGATTTTATTAAAGGTAATAATTGGTATCCTGGCATCTGTACCTGACTCAAAAAAGGTTTCTAAGATATGCGAAGGCACATCAACGCTTTCACCAACAGAAGGTTTAAGATGCATTAAAACGCCTGGTGCAGCATTGATTTCCAGGATGGCAAAGTTACTAGACTTCCAAGATTCTGCGAGACTTTTGGTCATGACATCAATACCAAGGCAAGTCAACTGGAAATGTTGAGCAATATCTTGCGCCAAAATAATATTGTCATCATGAACTGTCCGGGTTGCATCAATGCTCATACCCCCGGCGGAAAGATTGGCTACTTTACGCAGGTAAACAGTGCGTCCCTTCTCAATCACGCTATCTAACGATAAGCGCTGTTCCTCTAAGTAGAGTTCCATCGCATCATCGATCTGAATTTTACTCATCGGCGAGGTTGGCGTGTCTAAACGTTCAGGTTTCCGGTTCTCTTGGCGGATTAACTCTGCGAGCGTTAAGTACCCATCACCAACAACTGATGCGGGACGGCGTTCTGTGGCGGCGACAAATCTGCCATTGACACACAACAAGCGAAAGTCTGATCCTGAGATGCTTTTCTCAACAATTATCCGATTTAGCTGACCTTCGGGAATCGCTGCTAATGCCCGATTAAAAGCCGATTCCAGTTCTTTGGAGTCTTGTATATCAGCTGTAACGCCAATTCCTTTGTGACCTACTACTGGCTTAACTGCCACTGGGTAGCCAATTTGTCTTGCTGCCGCTAAAGCTTCCTTTTCGGAAAAGACAATATCACCTTCAGGTACTGGAAAACCCAAGGTTTTTAAAAATGCTTTGCAGTCATCTTTGCGGGTAGTAAACTCCGAATCTAGATGGCTATCACGGTTAAATGTTGTCGCTACCCCCCGGACGTGTTTTTTTCCTAAGCCGTATTGCACCAATCCTTCTTCCCACAAATAAAAGGCAGGAATACCTTTTTCATGAGCGGTTCGCAATAGGGCGTAAACTGTGGGACCACCGTAGACAGAGGCGCGGAATCTATTTTGTAACCTCTCTAGTTGATCCCCAAAGAGGAAGCCTTCGTCCTGGGTAATGGCTTCAAACCAATCCCAAGCCAAGTAAACTGCTTCTCTAGTTGTGCGTTCATGTAGCGATTGGATGCTAATCCGCACGAAATTTGGATATGGCTTGACACTCCACTGGTTGAGGTGTAAATCCATGTCCAGCTTTCCTACTTCTGACACAACTGGGGCAAAGAGATGGGCATAGGATTCGTAACTCTTTCCGCCCAGTTTTGGATAGCGATGTCTCTCGACAAGCCGCTCCGCGTCTACGCCAATGCTTGTAATATAATCTTCAATGGGCAAAGGCTTTCTAGAATCAACTAGAGCAAAATCAAATACTAGCGCCCCTGTATTTAAATACGGGTTGGGGCCAATGTAATGCTTGAAGTTGAAAATATCGAATACATCCGATCTTCTAGCATTAATGCGGACTAAATCACTACTTTTTTGTAGAACCATTGATTACGAACCTCCGGCTAAACACCCTAAGATAAAAATCCTGAGTTATGGTTACTCAGACTTCTTGATTGTGGATTGATTGATATTAATTTTGGAGAATGATGGCTTTGCCATTGATTTAACCAGAACCTACACTAACCTTATTAGTAAGCATTTTCAACTATCTCAAGGCATAATTAAACCCCCATTCGTCAGCAACGAATAAATAACAGTCAATTCATCCTCATGAATAATGAAAGATATAACCTTTGAAAGGTGCAACACCCTCCTAATAAGGTGTATAAATAAACATTCGGTATTTAAAAGACAGCAAAGTATGAATAGCACAGAAGCTGCTCTAAGAGAAGAAATTCGAGAACTTGCTGAGGAAGCTTTTCACGAAAAGCTGATCTCTGGGCATGGTGATGGGGCAGACATGAATGAGTATCAAATTGTCTACCAAGGCAAACCCAGGCATCTCCCACTCGAACAGGCACGTTTTTTCTTAACTAACTTGCTTTACAGAAGTCGGATTCATTAGGACTTCCCATTAGATACTAATTGCACTTAGCTAGGTTAATATCAACTACTTACCAATTACGCGGTAAGTTTCCAATCGGTAATTAATAAGATAGTAGACTGGCTCTAGAAAATCTCTCTATAGGCAGATGACATTGTGGGTTTTATTAGGTGTGAGAAGGGTAATTAAACCGAGTAAAGTTCCATCAAATGAATCAGAACAGGGGCAGTCACATTCAGCGACACTCTTGCAAATTACTCGTTCGGGTTCCCGCCTTAGTGG
>JBBSCU010000369.1:0-3952 GCA_038249935.1 Chroococcales cyanobacterium | reverse complement strand
TTATTCGCTACAAGCTGTACATCGGATGACAGCACCAGATTATCTAGAAGATTTAGCATTAAAATGCGAAAAAGAAAACGTTTCTTTATTTTTATTAGCTGGAAAACCTGGCGTAGTGGATAAAGCAATTACTAAGTTAGTATCAATTGCTCCCAATTTACGGATACACGGACATCATGGTTATTTTGATAAATCAGGAAAAGAGAATGATCTGGTAATAGAAAAAATTAATGACTTTCAACCAGATGTTTTATATATTGGTTTTGGTATGCCATTACAGGAAAGCTGGATTTTAGATAACTGCAATAAAATTGAAGCTCGTGTATTTTTACCTCTAGGCGCTTGTCTAGATTTCTACACTGACTCTATATATCGTGGACCACATTGGCTAACTGATAATGGCTTCGAGTGGTTAACGCGCTTAATTACTGAACCTACTCGTTTGTGGGATCGTTATATTGTAGGCAATCCATTGTTTTTGTTTCGTGTGCTTAAACAACGAATTAGTCAAAGACAGATAGCATGCTAAGGAAACTTTTTCCAAACTTGGCATCTCCCTCAGCGTCGCCTAAAGGGTCAATTTTTTAAGATAAACCCTAATACTACTCAGCAGTACTATAGCGGTTCCCATTCAGATGCGGCACAACGTTATATATATCCCAAGGTGTAGGGGCACGGCATGCCGTGCCCCTACGGGTGTACCTCACGTAAACGAGAACTGCTATAGGATCTATGCTTTTAGCTTTTTAATTTATTTATTGGTGTTGTTAAATTAGTAACAGCAGAGTTATGAATTAAAAACTTTCTTCAAATTTTCTGGCTGTGTTACTGCCAAATATTGAGCCGCCATTTCCGGTGTAAGTAATTCTATCATAACTTTGTTTTCTAACCAAAACTCAATAACATCAAAAAAAGAATCACGGTTACAACGTAATACTCTCCAACCTTCCCGTTTGCCAATTAGCTCAATTTTTTCCTGACTAGAAGAAACCGAGATTGCTGCATGAGTAGCTGTGAACCCAGAAGAACTAGCAGTCTCTACAAATGTACACTGGTTATCTCCTTCACCAGGTATTAACTTAGTTGTTAACGGATAAATTTCAATTCCTGTTCCATTGCTATCGAAGGGAAAAACCATATAGCTGTCTGGATGAGGGAAAAAGGGAAAAGCTTGTCCATTTAATACTTCAGCCAGAACTTGGGCAACGTGCAGGGGGTTTGTAACAGAAATAGATATGTGATGAATCATAGTTAAACCTCATATCCCATAATCATGATGGGGTTTATAAACTTCTTGTTTTGTGGAGTAACCTTCCACGAGTAGCTCTATTAGTTTTCACCGCATTGCCATCAATTTATGCAGAGAGTAAAACAAAGGGCACAAAAAATAGGTATAGAAAGAAATGAATGAGTTGGTTTATCGGTTGCAGTCAAGAATATTGGCAAGTTGTATCCTGTAATCCCCAAGTAGAAACGCCAGCTAATCTAGTCAGGATGATAATTGACAACTTAGTTGTACCCAGCATTTCCGACTGGCTAGATAAAAATCCGCTTTTCCAGTGGGGTGCGATCGCTGGTACAGCAGCATTAGCGTTGCTGTTAGCACAAGTATTTAATCCGAAGGAGTAAATTTCTCAGTAGTGATCTAGAAAAAACCTTACTGAGATAACCGCCAAATCTTAATAGTGTTGTCTTCACTACCACTAACAAGGTTTTGGCCATCGGGACTGAATGTAATGGATGTCACAGTGTTGGTGTGTGCCGCCAATGTCAGTATTTCCTCTCCTGTGGCGATGTTCCACAATTTTATCGTGCGATCGCGGCTGCCACTAGCAAGAATTTTACCATCGGCACTGAAGGCAACGGTTGTGACTGTGTTGCCATGTCCCGCCAGTGTCCGAATTTCTTTTCCAGTAGCGAGATTCCAAAGTTTGATGGTGCGATCGCGGCTACCACTTGCTAAAATTTTACCATCGGGGCTAATAGCTACAGTTGTTACTGTTTGAGAATTTCCTTCTAGTGTGCGGATTGGGTATCCCTTTGTTAGATTCCAGATTTTGATGGTCTTGTCAAAACTACCACTGGCAAGAATTACACCATCGGGGCTGATGGCTAGCGATCGCACCCAGAACCTATGCCCTGTTAGCGTCCTAATTTCCTCTCCTGTTGCTAAATCCCAGATTTTGATGGTGTTGTCATCACTACCAGTAACTAGGGTCTGACTATCAGCGCTGATGGCTAGGGCATGAACTGAGTCAGAATGCCCTATAAGAGTGCGAATTTGCTTTCGCGTCGCTAGATTCCAGATTTTGATCGTGTTGTCATCACTAGCACTAACCAGGGTTTTACCATCTGGGCTGATCACCACGACATTCACCAGATCAGAATGCCCGTTGAGTGTAGAGATTTGTTTTCCGGTTGAGAGATCCCAAAGTTTGATGGTGCGATTGTCGCCACTGCTGACAATGGTTTTGCTATCGAGGCTGATGGCGACAGATAAAACCGATTTTTCATGCCCTTGCAGGGTATTAACTAATGAAACCTTTCCCAAAATAATCTTTGGCAATTGACCTAAAACCGTGTCATTTTTATCAGGACTATTGTGCTGACTCAGCCTAGAGAACAAACTGGTTTGAATCTGGTGAAAATGTTTATACCAAGATTCTCCGAATCCAAACAACAAAACTAAAGCACTTACCAAAATTAAAGTTCTCAGTAAGGTATAATTTTTTGGAGAATATGGGGCTTTAGTTGGTGGTATTTTCCCAGATGACTTTCCGGCTGGTGGTAGTGCCAGTAGTTGTTTTGGAGTCAAGTCTCTGAGAACTTCATCGGCTGACTGGTAACGTTCTTGGATGTCTTTTTTCAAAAGCTTGTCGATCACAAAATCCAATTCAGGATTTAATGGACTCCGTAAATATTGCCGCCAATTACTCACCCAAGCGTACCCAGATTCCATCCATAGATCAAAGGGAGAACTTCCCGTTAGCAGATGAAAACAGGTAGCCCCCAAACCGAACAAGTCACTGGCAAGAAAAGCTTTACCATCTCTAATTTGTTCCAGGGGAGAATAACCATGTGAACCAATGGAGGTGCCGGTTTTCTGCTGAACCCTCGCTGTGAATTGCTTTGAGGAGCCAAAATCAATCAGGCTTAATCGCCCATCACTTTTATGCCGGATAATATTTTCTGGCTTGATATCCCGATGAATGACTTTGCGATCGTGGATAAACTTGAGGATGGGGAGTAAATCTAGCAAAATAGATTCAATTTCTTTAGCACTATACGCCTTACGCTGTTGTAACTCCTTTAACAAATTTTCTCCATTGATAAACTGCTGCACTAAATACAAGCAGCCGTCTTGCTCAAAGTAAGCTAGCAGAGTCGGAATTCGGGGATGTTCTCCGAGTTCTTGTAGTCGCTGCGCTTCTTCAGCAAACAACTCCATCGCCTTTTTTTGCGACCAGGTTCCTTGGAATTTTGGAGCTAACTGCTTGATAACACAACGTTCATTGAGTTTATCTACATCTTCTGATAGATAGGTTCTGCCAAATCCCCCCTCATCTGAAAGGACTCGGATGACACGGAAGCGATTTCTTAAAAGTGACACCAGTGGGGTGCTGCAACTTTGGCAAAACTTTTTTCCATTGGGATTCAGGGGATTTAGGCAATCGGGATTTAAGCAGCAGATCATGATCTGACAGGCGCGACTGCATGACAACTTAGGCTAAGTTTGTCCCGAATTTTCCCTTAAGATAATTGACTCTCGCTTACTTGTGGTAGAAAACCCTGTACTGGGGATTGGGGAATTACTTATATAATTAACGTTTGTAAATAGTAGTTAGTCTTCCTCATTTGTGGAAAACTACGAGAGCCATAAGATTAATTATTTTATCAATTATATAAGAATCTGAATAGAAATTTTTTCTAAACTGCTAGCCCTAGTAATTTT